>NZ_JAUBUI010000160.1:0-4448 GCF_036705385.1 Microcoleus sp. B3-A4
TTCTTGCACCCTTACTACTTTTTTGGTCGGAAAATCCATACACTGTTTACTTTTCTCACTGATTCAGCAAGCCCTAAGTAGGTCGGCAGAAAAAAAACTAGGTAAAATAAATCAATTTTAATGTCCGTTCCCCAAAATAATACTACAAGGACGCTGAGAGTTTGAGAAATATTTTATGCACGTAAACTACCAAGAAAAAATTGATTTAACCCCAGAGGAGTTAAAAATAATTTTGTCGCAGGCCCGCGAACTATAATTAATCGACCACGAATTCAGACACCGAGATTGGTTCAAGGCTAGATATAACCAAAGCTTTACAGATGTAGTGAACCTGCGAGGTGTAAAGAGAATTACTGTAAATAGATGGTTAAAACAATATAGTGCTGGCGGTCTGCAAAAACTGTTAAAAATACGGCACGTAACTGGTAGACCAGGAGTCATACTCTCCCCTGACACAGCCACGCCTATTAACGATTAATGTGCGAATTCCACCAGGGCCTAAACCCGGAAGCCGCATCGGTGTCAAAGGTAAGGGTCGTCCCAGTCCCTTCTCGCAAGCTAGGAGAGATTTATACCTGACTATCGAGCTACTGCCCCATCCATTTTTCCGGTTTGAAGGTGATGATATTGTCAGTGAAATTCCGATTAGACCTGATGAAGCTGTATTGGGTTCTCAAATAAAAGTACCAACGCCTGACGGCATAGAGAGTTGATCGAGTCCTCAAGCTAGCGTGTAACTAGAATACTTTCGCCAAGTAGAGAAATGGTTCTCCTGCTTACGGCTGGAAATTATTTTATCTGCGCTCCTTGGCACTTATTGTAGGATGCAAAAATAGTCTTACAATGGCTACTTTTTTTGCGCCCACATAGAGCGAATTTTGCGGGGTGTGTTTGTCTCGGACATTGCTAGTTGCAGCATACCCGATCGCGGTTTGCGGTATTGTCCAGACCACTTAGTTTGGCTGTGGTCATTCCCCCTGCTGTGCTTGAATTTCATTGAGCAACATCTCATCAGAGTAGGATTTTTCCCATTCGCCCTCAAGCTTGAGCCGCACTGACTTTGCGCCACCACTAGGCGTACAGACTACCCAGTACGTATAGCGGTTCTCATAAAAGTGAGGTATGCCCTATGCCCTATGCCCTATGCCCTATGCCCTATGCCCTATGCCGGATAGTACCTCATCTTTCTGAGAAAGGCTATATCTTCTTGTCCTTTAACCTGAGCCGCATCCTGGTTTTCTGCATTGTGGGAAATCCCAGAATAGGCTTGAATACATACCCAGGTAATGCCGTTGCTATCTGTAATCTCTCGTTCCATGACTATCCTATCGATTACTATACTTCTGTAAGGTTGGGGACGATCGCCTCTTGATGTTGCTCGATCCATCCCCATGCCCATTGAAAGGCGACCCCTGCTCGTTGGGCCGCTTGTTCATCTTCGGGGCGATCGCCCACATACAGCGAATTTTGCGGGGTGTGTTTGTGTCTGACCAT
The DNA here is from genome assembly GCF_036705385.1 of Microcoleus sp. B3-A4. Lineage (NCBI taxonomy): Bacteria > Bacillati > Cyanobacteriota > Cyanophyceae > Oscillatoriales > Microcoleaceae > Microcoleus > Microcoleus sp. B3-A4. The sequence continues at coordinate 1,495 of NZ_JAUBUI010000160.1, forward strand.
TGCTAGTTGCAACATACCCGATCGCGGTTTGCGGTACTGTCGGGACCACTTAGTTTGGCTGTGGTTATAAACATTGTGACGAGTGACGCGGAAACACTTTTTACCCTCAAAGTCGGGGCAGAAGTAGATTTCTCTCAACTCTGGGAATAACTCAAGCGTGTATTGCTGTTCCTTGATGCACTCTTGCATAGACTTATGACCGGCGGCAACTCCACCTTGGTTGGTGATGCCGACAATTATCCAATCCTCTTTGTAGGCGCCAAGGGCAATCTGGGCACCTTCAATAATGCGTTGATCTTTGGGATGTTGGAAGTATTGTTGTCCGCTGAGCGGTTCACGGAGCGTACCATCCATATCTATTAGTAATAAGCTCATCGTTCCCTAGAAAATTTCCTGTTTTATTAAACATCCTAAGCTGCGATCCATTTCCTCTCCTCTAGCTAATGGAATGTACCGCTAGGGCGATCGACCTATCTTGAAACGAAAGGGGTTGCCTCACCGCTAGAGATACAAATCTCGCCCACCAAAGAATTTAGCCCCACCTCAGTGCTAGCAGAGACAACCCCTTCCTTTTGCCCCTCCTTCCTGAAACCAAGTTGATGGTTACCTCAAGTCCGATGCCCCTCGAAGCCCAACAACGGCAAGCACCTGTACATTTATTGGCTTCAATCGAGCCTACTCCTTAAAATCCTTATTAAAAATTCTTCCGCTTGAAGATGAAGTCACTTTAGGAAAGTTTGGTCGAGTTGAAATCTACGAGCTCAACTTCTAATTGTAGACAACTTAGAGGTAGCATATTTGCATCCTCCTTAGAGTTTAGAAACAAATCTATCTTGAGAAATAGCCTCTAATGATTAACTTTAAAATAATTTAAGTAAATATTGTAACTAAAAGCTTAAAATTTGTTTACAAAGAACTATAATTATTATTTATAAAGATTATTGTCAAATTTTTAAAGTTATATTATATTATAATAGAGAGTATTTTTATATGAACTCTGTAAAAAAGAACCTGACTATTGGAGACAGGTTGTGGTTATATTTCTGAAACACTTTATGGCGTTAACTAATTAACGCTCAGCAGGTAAGGGGTGACCATTACAGGATTTAAATAAAGCATTTTTTAGGACATTTGTCTTTAGAAAGGCACTCAGAGCAAAGCACTAATGTAGTTCCGATTAAGTCTTTAAATATTGCCTAGATAATATGCTCAGTCCACACGAAGATAGCATTTTAGTAGAAACGAGTCCTCTGACCCCTCTGGTTATTGAGGACACCCCAGACCATAAAGCATTATCAGAGCCGCTATTTACTGCAAACCCGCATCTTAAAATTCCCAAGGCAGAAATTCGGAAAAGCCTCAAGGCATTAACTACCGAAGGTGCCTTTGCTACGGTGTTTTACAGTATTATTGGCGGTGCGTTGCTTAGTAATTTCTTGCTGGATCTCGGTGCCAGTACAGTGGAAATTGGTCTGCTCGCCTCAATTCCTCAGCTAACCAATTTGCTGCAACCGCTGGGAGCCTATCTGGGAGACCGCATCAAGAGCCGCCACTGGTATTCCCTGGTGATTTTCGGCTCGTCGCGGCTGCCGTGGTTGCTGATTGTGCCTGGGATTTGGTTGGTGGGCTCATCTCGTATGCAGCCGCGCCAGTTGGTGCTGTTGACATTGGCAATTATCTGCCTGAGTAATTTCATGGAGGCTTTGGGCCGTGCTTCCTTTCTTAGCTGGATGGCTGTGTTAGTACCAGACCGATTGCGGGGGCGGTATTTTGGCTTTCGCAATAGTGTGGTGACCTTAACCAATCTCATCGGCGTGCCGCTGCTGGGTCTAGCGGTATCGAAGTGGCCGGGTGGTTCGCTCTCTGGCTTCGGTGTGGTCTTGGTTGTGGGAGTTGTGTTCGCAATACTCAGTCTGATCTTTCAGTTCTCGATAACCGATGTCAACCCGCAACTAGTACACGCCGCCGATTCGGATACAGACCACGGCTCGCCCTTGAAGAAAGTTTTTAGCTTCTTCAAGGATGCCAATTTTTTGAGATTTCTGCTTTACTCTGGCTTGTGGAGCTTTGCGGTTAACATCAGCGCTCCCTTCTTTAACCTCTATTTGCTGGGCGACCTCAACCTAGATGTCAGCGTCGTAACGCTCTATAACAGCTTGGGAGCTGGTGCTAACTTGCTGATGCTGATGTTCTGGGGCAGACTGGCTGACCGGATTGGCAATCGCCCGCTGATGATAATGGTAGGCATCTTGGTGGCTCTGACGCCTCTACTGTGGCTAGAATCTGGAACTTCTCCCATTTTCCTTTGGGCTTGGTTCCCCTTGTTGCATATAGTGGGCGGTGCGACTTGGGCAGCGATCGACCTGTGCAGTGGCAATCTGATGATGTCGGTGACGCCGCTACGCAATCAGTCGATTTATTTTGCTGTTGCGGCGGCGGTTCCAGGAATCACTGGGGCGATCGGAATCACGGTTGGTGGGTATGTGGCGACTCTTACTGATTTTGGTGGCTTGCCAACGGTGTTTGCTCTCTCAGCCGTCCTGCGGGTGTTGGCCCTCCTGCCATTGGTGTTTGTTCACGAGCAGCGTTCTGTGCGTGTAAGTGAGCTAATGCGAGTCCTGATTCCAACACTCAAGCGTCAAGCAGGGGCTATTCAATCAGGACGCACCACTTTGAAACCATTACCATTAATAGAAGAACTTGAGGATGAAGGTCCACCTGCAAGCTCATCCACTTAGTCTTGAGATGGCGAATTGACGAACCCTCCCCCTGAACGGGGAGGGATTTTTATTCATAATTCATTGCAATGAACTACTGCGGGGACAAGAGCCACCTTCTACCATTTCTGAAAATTCAAGTACAATTAAGTATAACTGCTTAGAGTAATCCAAGGAAAAAATGATCCAAAATCAGGGATACTAAGAGAATAATTAATGTGCAATCTGCTGTATGTC
>NZ_JAUBUI010000040.1:0-56506 GCF_036705385.1 Microcoleus sp. B3-A4
CTTGCACCTGAGTACCCATCGTGCGCTCGCATAACCCAAACCTCGTAAATCTTTTGGCTTTTATTCAGCAAGCCCTATTTATCTATCAGATTCGGCGCGGAATTTTTACGCATTTCCACGGATTTTTTTACAAAACTTTACTGGGCGTTGGGTAAAAATATCCAGAAATCGTTTTTCTCTACCTGATATCTCTTTTTTTATTGAACCGCAGAGGGCGCAGAGGGCACAGAGGAAGAGAAGAGAGTAAGAAAGGAGTTCACAAATGATGAGGGATTGCTATGCCAATGCCCAATGCCCAATGCCCAATGCCCAATGCCCAATGCCCAATGCCCCACCTATTTAGCTAACAGTTTTTCAAACACCCCATACATATCCTCAGCCAACTTTTTAGGATTCCACAAAGGTGCGAGATGTTCTGGCTGTTTAGATTTTACTAAATGCTCTTTCACCGCATTTCTGAAACCAGCATCGCGGCCAAACTTAACTCCCCACTGCGTATATTCCTCCCAAGTCCACGCTGCACCAACATCAAGATTTGCACTTTTGAGAAAAGCGTAACCCATGCGCGAAAGATATTGGTCGCCGGAGCGAGTTACCACTGGCAAATTCGCCCACAAAGCCTCTAAATTGTGAGTCCCGCCGTTGTAAGGATAGGAATCTAAAAGCACGTCGGCTACATAATAAATAGCGCGGTGCTCTTCTTCACTTCTGGTTTGCCCTATAAACTTAATCCGACCAAAATCTACTCCCTGAATTTCGCATTCTTGGCGGTAAGTGCTGTGAATAACATCCGGGTCGCCTTGACCTTTGCGGATTAACACGCTCTCTGGTACTTCCTTAAGAATTGTAACTTGAGATCGTACCATTTCGGGATTGGTTTTTCTCCCGGGTGCAACGCACAGATAAGTCATCTGATCTAAGCCAATTCCGAGAGCATTTCTAATCGCCTCTCGATTCACAGGAATGCTTTGCAGTGCGCCAATTGCTACCGAACAAACAGGCAATCTTACTAACTGTTCTAAGTAATTTTTTTCCACACCTGGGGGATGGGTGTGTTCGTCGCAGAGAAAGTAGTGATTATCTGAAATGTAGGGCGCGTCGAATCCCAGCCAAGACACGCAAATCCCCGCAGGATATTGATACAGCACTTCGACATTTGTTGGGACTGTCATCGAGTCTAAGTCTATCAAAACATCCAAGTTGTCTTGCGCTACTTCGGCGAAGATTTCACCGCCATCAGCAAAGCCGTTTGGATATTTTTTAGGCCAGTAAAACTTGCCCGCCATGTCTTCAAACCGCTGCGTAACCTCATCTCGGTGGAGTTTCCCGGTGACGTAAAGGTGAACGTGGGGGGTGATGTGGCTTAGTTCGCGAATTAAAGCTTCGCTGCACCAGCCTACTGAGTGGCGGCGGAAGTGTTTGGAAAGGAAGCCTATTTTTAAATGACGCTGTTCTTTTGTTCGGTAATTAGCTAGGTTGCTTCTGTTAACTTGCTGGCGCTGCGGGACGGCTTTTTGGTAGTATTCTTTGGCAACGAGTCTGTAGAAACTGGCATTTTTTTCGCGATTGTCTCGCAGGTGAGAAACTGCAAACAAGAAGATTTCGTAGAGGAGTTTTAGTTCCATTACGCTAAAAGTTTCGATCTTTTCGTAGCAGAGGTTTTCGATTTCTTCGAGTTTCTGAATAGCCTGTTTGCTGACACCTGATTGCAGGTACGAAAAGACATAGGCTGTAGCTGACATGACTAGGGCATTTTCGCCGCAGTTTTCGCAGTATTTGTCGGCTACGCTGCGGGCTCCGGCGAGGTTGGTGGAATGGCTTAGCAAGTCGCACAATTGTTGGTAGGCTTCGCTATATTTGGGGTTGCATTGGATCGCTTTTTCAAAATTGGCGATCGCCTCCAACGGCTTATCTTGTTTCTGAATGTGTCCCATGCGGCAGTAAACCTCTGCCCACTCCGGTTTTAATGCCAGGGCTTGCTGATAGCTGGCTAAAGCTTCTTCCAGCCGCCCCTGCATCGAAAAACAATTGCCGAGGTTAGCGTGAACTTCCGGCCAGTCGGGCTTGATTTTCAGAGTATTTCGGTAATTAGTAATTGCTTCGTCGTACTTGTTTTGCTGTAAAAAAGAGTTGGCTATATTGAAGTGCAAAACTTCTAAGTGCGGCTTTAAAGCTACAGCTTTCTGATAGTAAGTGATGGCGGCATCGAGATTGCCTTGTTGCGATCGCACGCTGCCGATGTTACCGTAAGCTTCAGCCCAGTCCGGTTTAATGGCGATCGCTTTTTCGTAGCATTCGATGGCTTCGTCGCGCTTTCCTTGGCTGAAAAGTCGATTACCTAAGTTAAAGTGGAAGTCTGCACCGACTAGCTGCGGGTTGAGTTCGGATGTTCTTTTAAAACAGGCGATCGCTGCTTCAATGTTGCCGTGTTGCTGATATACTTTCCCTAAATTCCAGTGAGCTCCCGCTAAATCGGGGCGGAGGGCAATGGCTTGCTGGTAATGGGCGATCGCTTCTTCCAAACGCCCCATTTTGAAATACATACTGCCGATATTGGCCCGCACTTCCGCAAAGTTTGGCTGCAATTCTAGGGCTTGAGAATACGATCGAATCGCAGCTTCATTTTTGCCTTCTGCTTGCAAAGCATTGCCTAAAGTGACGTAAGCGTGGATGAAATCCGGTCGGATTTTTATCGCTTGCTGACAAGCTGCGATCGCCTCTTTAATTTTACCTTCAACTAAAAAATTTTCTGCCAGTTTTTTGTAGGGTTCTACTTCTTGAAAATTGGCAACTTGTCCGCTATCTGGAACATTGAGCGAGGTAACTTGTTCGGAAAGTTCGGCGGGGTTTGTAAAGGGTGTATTTAAAGTTTCAGTGGTGGGCGCTGGCGGCAAATTGATGCTCGAAGGCTGCAAGCCGTAGCCTTCATCTTTGTTGACAGATACTGGTTGCGCTTCGCCTGATTCTGTTTCTAATTCGATAAAGTTGCTGTCGGTAGTTTCCCGCTGTTTTTGTGCGAGCAAACTCGATAGTTTTTCAGCAGCGCTGGCATCTCCCGGTTGCTGTTGCAGCACTTTTTGATAGCAACTAATTGCTGCATCTAACTTTCCTTGCTGCTGCAAAACGCTGCCCAACATCAGATTGACCGAAGATAATTGAGGATTAATTGCCAGAGCTTTTTGGTAATAATTTGCAGCCTGTTCCAATTGCCCTAACTTATAATACATACTGCCGAGATTCGCGCTGGCTTCGGCAAATTCTGGCTGAATTTCTAAAGCTTGCAAGTAAGCTTGAATTGCCATTTCCAGTTTGCCTTGAGCGTGCTGGGCATTGCCCATTGTCAAGTAAGCTGCAGCAAAATCCGGTTTGAATTTAATCGCGAGATTGCAAGAGGCGATCGCCTTTTCAAATTCTCCTTGCAAAACATAAACTTCCGCCAACTTTTTATGAACTTCCGCATCTCCTGGATTTAACTCTAAAGCTTTCTGATAATTCTCGATAGCGCCACCGAGATTACCTGCATCTTTCAGCCGATTTCCCTTTACAAAATATGCTTGAGCTGCTTCTGAATCCACCAACGACTCCGTTATCATTTGCTCTGCCACTCTTACAGTTTTTACACTAATAATATTCAACCATTCTACCCACTCTCGGGAACGCACAGACCAAGTACACCCTCGATTTATATATTCTACCTGCTGCCTCAGATGATTTTCAGCAGTTGCGCCGCCCGCACCCGTGCCCTCATTTAAAACTCCGACTATCGCCTCTAAAAACCGCCTTGTATATCCCTCCCAATCTGGCTTACCCGCCCGCTTCCAATTAGTTATAGATGCAAAATTTTCCACCCCTGACATTGAAACTAGACGGGCAAATCCAGCAGTTGTTTCCGGCAAAGCTGCCAATTCACTCGTCACAATCCGGCAACCGCTGGCCATTGCCTCCATCACGGCAATAGATGAGGTTTCTAAATAGGTATTCGGGTAAGCTAAAACCGCGACTGAACGCAGTTGCCGGACGAGTTCGGGTTGCGGTACGGAACCGATGTACTCGACGCCTTCTGTTTCCTGACACTCGCGGTAAAGTTGACCGAAAAAAAGCCTGTTATCATTGTCGTCTATTTGGTGTACTTTCATGCTTGAAAATACTTTTAATCTGGTTCCGGGGACAGCTTGACGAATTTCGGGAAAGACTTTTAACAAAATATCGAGTCCGCGAAATGGAGTGCTGGTGTAAGCTAGAATGGGCGGTCGAGATTTATGAGAGAGGATAGGAATATTATCGGGGAAAATATTAGCAAAACAAGGTGCGATCGCATTTCTTAAAACGCAACTGCGATTGAAGTCAATCCCAAAGCGCCGATGGAATTGCTCGCGCTGCCAGTCGCTGACAAATACAAAGGCATCGCAAGCATTGATTTCTCGCTCATTTTTAAAATTTTCGAGGAATACAAAGCCCGGCTCGTTATGAATCCACAAAATTAATTGAGTTTGTTCCCCCAAAAGTGGCTTAACTTTCACCGCTTTGCCGAGTATATTGACTATAACTAAAAAATCGAGCGATCGCAGCAATTCTAAATTAGATTTGTCCCCCACGCGCCTCCTGCAATCAACGCCGCGCGACATCCCCGGCTCGGAAGTATTGTTGAGCAAAAATACCTCGTTTCCCTGTGCAGCCAACGCCTCGGCTAAGTAACAAATAGCCGACTGAGTGCCGCCCAAAGGTTCGCGGTAAGGAGTTTCAATGTTGTAATCCCAAGTATAAGTATCAAGAAATCCGATTTTCATTAAATGGTATAATTTTAAAACTATTGAGGAGTACCGAAAATGACCACAGAACAAGATCCCGTAAAATTGATGAAACAGCAAGTCGGCTTTGCTGCTGCCGATCGCGTACAATCTGGTATGATTGTCGGACTCGGCACGGGGTCAACTACAGCTTATACTATTCAAGCATTGGGCGATCGCATAAAATCAGGTGAACTCAAAGATATCAAGGGAGTACCTACATCTTTTCAATCAGAAGTGTTAGCCAAACAGTACGGAGTACCGCTGACAACACTAGATGAAATCGACAGAATTGATGTGGCTATTGATGGCGCTGATGAAGTAGATCCCCACCTCAACTTAATTAAAGGTGGCGGCGCAGCCCACACCCGCGAAAAAGTAGTCGATTACCTCGCAGCTCAGTTTATTGTAGTAGTTGACAGTTCCAAAATGGTAGATAAATTGGGTTCAACTTTTCGCGTACCCATCGAAGTTATACCGATGGCATTAACACCAGTGATGCGCGCCATTGAAAAATTGGGCGGCAAACCCGAACTCCGCATGGGCGTGAAAAAAGCAGGCCCGGTAATTACCGATCAAGGTAATATGGTAATTGATGTCAAATTTGATGAGATTGCCAATCCGGGAGAAATGGAAAAAAGCTTGAATAACATTCCCGGTGTGTTAGAAAATGGTTTGTTTGTAGACTGTACAGATTTGGTTTTAGTCGGCGAAATCACAGACGGCAAACCAGTAGTACGGGAGATTTCTAAATAGTCAAAACTGCCCCCTGGTGGTCAATAACTCTTTGTGGAACAGGCATCTTGCCTGTTCAGGAGAATGCTGCAATAACTCTTTGTACAACAGGCATCTTGCCTGTTCAGGAGGATGCTGCAATATGGCAGTTACAACCGGCAAAAACACCAAAAACAAGGTTTCTTACCCTATAGCAACCGCCAAGACTATTAAGAAGTTCTTAATCAGTGAAACCCTTGCGATTGTTACATCTTCCTGCTTCCTGACATCCGTTACATCCGTTACAGAATCCGTTGCCGAACTTCCTTCTTCCTGACATCCGTTACAGAATCCGTTGCCGAACTTCCTTCTTCTTTCTGCTATAGCTTTGACTTTAATTATGATGATGCAATATCGCAGATTCGGTCGCACAGAATTATCCATGCCCGTCTTTTCCTGCGGTGGCATGAGATATCAGTACAAATGGCAAGACGTGCCAGCCAATGAAATTCCCCTAGACAATCAACAAAATCTAGAATCGACGATTAGCTACTCGATTGAATGCGGCATCAATCACATAGAAACTGCTCGCGGTTACGGCACTTCCGAGATGCAATTGGGGTGGATTTTTCCAAAATTTTCCCGCGAAAAGTTGATAGTACAAACGAAAGTTAGTCCCAAACCGAACTCCCAAGAGTTCCGCGACGAATTTGAAAAATCATTAGCTTATTTGCAACTAGAATACGTCGATTTACTGTCGCTACACGGCATTAATACGTGGGAATTGCTAGAGGAGTCTATGCGTCCGGGCGGCTGCATGGATGTGGCGAAAAAGTTGCAAGCAGAAGGCAAAGTTCGGTTTATTGGTTTTTCAACCCACGGCCCGACGGATGTGATTGTCAAAACAATAGAAACTAATCAATTTGATTATCTTAATTTGCACTGGTACTACATCAATCAAATTAATTGGCAGGCAATTGAAGCTGCTAAACGTCACGATATGGGCGTTTTTATTATCAGTCCTTCCGACAAAGGCGGTCAGCTTTACAGGCCGCCGCAAAAATTGGTAGACTTGTGCTATCCGTTGAGTCCGATGGTGTTTAATGATTTGTTTTGTTTGTCGCATCCGCAAGTACACACTTTGAGCTTGGGCGCAGCCAAACCTGAAGATTTTAACGAGCATCTCAAAGTTTTAGAATTGTTAGATAGAGCCGATGAAATTTTGACTCCGATATTAGAAAAGTTAGAAAAAGCAGCTATTGATACATTAGGAGAAGATTGGTTTAAGACTTGGCACGTGGGTTTACCAACTATCGAAAATACTCCCGGAGGTATTAATATTTATGTGATTCTGTGGCTGTGGAATTTGGCGCAGGCTTACGATACGATCGACTATTGCAAGATGCGCTACAACCTCTTAGGTAATGCCAGTCACTGGTTCCCGGGCCAAAAAGCCGATCGCCTCAATGAATTAGACTTGCGCCGCTGTCTAGCCCACAGTCCCCACGCTGCTAAAATTCCCGGTATTCTTCAAGCAGCCGATCGGCTTTTTGGAGGCGAAGCCATCCAGCGCTTGTCCCAAGAATAATCAAAAAAAAACCCGGTTTCAAGACAGAAACCGGGTTGGTGAACCGGAGCACGTGAGTTAGTTACGCGCACACAATTAGCCTATACTTGAGAAACTCTCACAACCATCGCCCATCCGTCTCATCCATTCGGGCGATACAACTTTTTTTCTCAACTCACTCCCATTTTGCTTTAATCTGAGATAAAACAGTTAATAATTCACTTAGGTACTTTTTATGACTCTTAAACGCCGAGATTTTTTGTATTTGCTGACTGCTACCGTCGGAGCTATTACCGCAGGTGCTTGCCAAGCGTCAGGAAATAATGTACCTCAAGCAAGTCCAGTTGCAGAAAGTCCAAAAATTGCCCAAACCCCCGGGCCTTTTACACTACCGCCTTTGCCTTACGAATACAATGCTTTAGAACCGCACATCGATGCGCGGACAATGCAATTTCACCATGACAAACACCACGCCGCCTACGTTAAAAACCTCAACGATGCTGTCAGCAAATACCCGCAGCTCAAAAATATGAGTGCTGAAAATATGCTGCGAGATTTGAGCAAAGTACCGGAAGATATTCGCACAACAGTGCGTAACAATGGCGGCGGACACCTAAATCACACTATGTTTTGGGAAATCATGGGTCCCAACGGCGGCGGCGAACCCACAGGGGCAATTGCAACAGCAATTAAGCAAACTTTCGGCAGTGTTGACGATTTTAAAACACAATTTAACGATGCCGGCGCCAAGCGTTTTGGCAGCGGTTGGGTTTGGCTAGTCCGCAATAAAGCTGGCAAACTGGAGATTACAACTACGGCAAATCAAGACACGCCTTTAATAGATGGCAACTATCCAATTATGGGTAACGATGTTTGGGAACACGCTTATTATCTCAAATATCAAAACCTTCGCGCCGACTACTTAAAAGCTTGGTGGAATGTTGTTAATTGGGCGGAAATTAACAAGCGCTACGAAAAGGCTAGCGCTTAGTTCAAAAAAGCTTGTTGTTGCGATTGAGCGCAAACAGCTCAACAACAAACTTTGTTTTAAGTAGGTAGGCGCTGTAAAAGGCAATTAAGTTAAACGATTGTAAAATACCCTGAGCCTTAAGCGTGGCTGACTGAGCAATGTTTCCATACTGTTAGATGGTTCAGTTTAATGCCGCCTACCTACTTATTTTCTGATTCTGCTGTCAAACTCGGGCTGCCCTCAATGTACAATCCACCATCTACCTTTAACACGCTGCCCGCGATGTAACCAGCCGCATCAGATGCCAGGAAAACTGCTGCTTTGCCTAAGTCTTCCGGGAAGCCCATCCTACCAAGAGGCATTTGGTTGCTGAACGACTCAAGCAATTCGTCGCTGTACCAGCGTCGCTCACCCGGAGTATCAGTCCACCCAGGCTCTAGGATGTTGACCCGAATTTTGTGCCACATCAGTTCATTCGCCATAGAAAGAACGAGGTGATGACAGGCTGCTTTGGTGGTGTTGTAGTCAATCGCACCCTTATACGGAAAATGGGCGTGCGGGGATGAGATATGGATAATCGAGCCTTTGGCCTTCCTTTCCACCATACGGCGGGCGACTATTTGACAGATGTGAAACACACCGTACACCCCTATTTCTAGTGTCCGCTGTAAATCCTCAAATTTAGTTTCTAGCAAGGTGTTTCGGACGCTGGCGATCGCATTTGTCACTAGAATATCGATTTGACCGAGTTCTTGCTCGCACGTATCCACCATCCTTTCCACTTGATCGCGCTGGGAGACATCTGCTTGAATGGCGATAGCGCGACGCCCGAGTGAGTGAATCTGGTTGACTATTTCTCGCGCAGATGTTGGAGAACCGCAATAGTTGACACAAACATCGGCACCAGATTTGGCTAATTCAAGGGCGATGCCAGCACCAATTCCTTTCGAGCTACCTGTGACAAGTGCAATCTTATTGGCAAGCATAGTTAGTATTGAAAAACGGCTATAGCTAGCGCACGGGACGCTCGAACTGCTGTACAGCTTTCCGCAAGTAAACGCAGTGCCGCGCCCCCTGACTCGTCGGCGTTGTGAATGCTTCGACTGACTCAACTGTGCCGCCCAAATGCTCGATCGCCCTTTGCAACTCCGTTTCTTCCTCCACCGTCCAATTCCCACGGTATAGTACAGCCAAACCGCCATTTTTCAGCAGAGGCAGCGCGCATTTAGCGCAGAGAGGAGCGGCTCCCACTGCTCGGAGAACTGCTAGATCGTAAGCTTGTTTGTGCTGTGGCACTCGGGCAATTTCATCGGCTCTGCCCAACAAAGTCGCAGCATTTTCTATCCCTAAAGACGGCAAAACTGTTTCCAAGAAATCAATTTTCTTGCGAGTAGAATCGAGCAAAGTAACTGATAGTTGCGGCAGGGCGATCGCGATCGGCAACCCCGGAAAACCCCCACCAGTCCCAATGTCGATCGCTTTCTGCAGCGACTCGGCGGCCAATTCTGGATTTTCCGCCGAATTGTGATTAGCTGGCAGCAATCTGGCAATTCCCCGCAGAGAATCCCACAAATGTTTTTCCCAAAACTCCATCGGCTCAGTAATTCGAGTTAAATTCAAGGAGCGATTTCCCTCGACAATTAACTCATAAAGTCGCTGAAATAGTTGTTGCTGCGACTCATTCGGCTGCCAATTCAGCGTTTTTTGCCACAACTCATTCATCTGGGGCAACACAGACATTTTAATCTCATTTATCATCTAATTCTATTCTCACTTTTTTCTTGCTGTCCGCTTAGGCGGACTTCGTTTGTCTAGACGCGAATTCTATTCGCCGGGAAACCATTGGCAACGCCATAAAAATCAAACGCAACTCGTTTCCTTAGCTTCTAACTTAGCCCGATCGACCTCCAGCAAATCCCCGTGGTCTAAAGTCCAAAATTTATCGGCTACACTCAACAAATCGCTAGCATCGTGAGTAACAATCAACAAAGTCCAGTGACTTTTCAACTTACTCAACAAGCTTACCAACTGCCGCCGCATCGACCAATCCAAACCCGCCGTCGGTTCGTCCAAAAGTAGCAAATGCGGCTGCCGAATTAGCTGCACTGCCAGGGCTACCCTGCGCTGTTGTCCGCCGCTCAAAGCGTGGGGGGAAGCCCGCAGCGGCAAATGTCCGAGTCCCACTTCTGCCATTGCTGAGTTAATTTGTTCTTGTCCCAATTCAGGATGTCCCAACCGCAATTCTTCTAAAATTGTGCCTCCGCAAAAATGCCTTTCTGGAAACTGGAACACTAAACCTCCTAACTGTTGCAAGTGTTCCGGTGTTAATTCCTGTTCGCGCCAGCGGATGTCGCCGCTAGTTTTTTCCGCTAAACCTGCTAATATTTCTAATAGCGTACTTTTGCCTGAACCGCTGCGGCCCACAATCAGCCCCATTTGCTGCGAGGGCAGTTCTAAGTTAATATTTTTCAGAATAGGATTCGGACAGGCGGTAGGGTGATATACTAAGTTTTTTAGATAAAGCATTAACGCAATTGGTAATTGGGGAGAAGGAAGGCACTACAGGAATTTTGACAAGGATACACGGATTAATTATCCAGCCTCAGCGATTTGTTTCTAGCTTGGGCCGATCGCACACAATTATTTTACATAAATCTTTACAACGATTTCCTTTTTTTTCAGGATTGGTGTTTGATTTTTCGGTTTTTTCATGGTATTATATTTTAATAATGGAAATCTGTTCTTTAATATATTATACAAGTCACACTTGCATTATTTAAATATACCTCAACAACCACAAAAAATCAAGCAAATTTCACTCTTTTTTTGGTCGCGACCCGAGAGTTTGAGAATTTAACTCTCTTGTTTCTAGTTTACAGTATATTCCACTCAGAGAATTGACGATGACGAAAACCCCTTTAGCATCGCTTGGCAAGCAAATGTTAAGTTCTAAACAGACAGTGCGGGCGATCCCTTTCGCACTCGCGATCGCCCTCAGCATCTGCATTAACTCCGCATTAGCGGGCGATCCCTTTCGCACCAGCAACCCGCAGGCGATCGGGCCCAATACCGAGACCGCTTTCAAAACAATGTTTCAGCAAGGAAACTACAAACAAGCAAAAACTCAAGTTCAACAAGCCCTATCAGCCGAACCAAACGAACCGCTAGTCTATGCGATGGCAGCCTCGCTATCATACATCGAAAAAGACTTCAACTCGATGAATTCCTACGCGCAAAAAACCCGCGAAGTCGGCGAACAATTAAGCAAAACCAACCCACTGCGCGGCAACATCTACACAGCAGCAGGCCACTTTCTAGAAGGGGCAAACATTATAGCCAAAGAAGGAACAGCCAAAGGCGCGCCCCAAGCTGTGAGTAAATTGCGAGTAGTATTTCAATACCTAGAAGCCGCCGAAAAAATAGCTCCCAATGACCCCGAACTCAACCTGATAAAAGGCTACATGGACTTAATGCTAGCCACAAACCTGCCCTTTTCCAACCCCAACGAAGCAATTCAAAGACTCGAACAAAAAGCCTCTCCCCGCTACTTAGCTTATCGTGGGGTCGCCGTCGGCTATCGAGACTTGAAAAAGTACGATCGCGCTTTAGAATTTGCCAACAAATCCCTAGCAGAAACGCCAAACAATCCCGAAGTTCTCTATCTAAAAGGACAAATCTTGTTTTCCCAATCCCAGGCGAAAGACAGCAACAAAACCTTACTTGAGGAAGCCCGAAAAAACTTCGACGCCGCCTTAGCAAAACCAGACCAACTGCCCCGCAGTTTAGTAGCCGAAATCTTCTTTCAGCAGTGCAGAACCCGTAACCGTCTCGACAGCCAATCTCGCGCCTGCGACCCGATGCGCGATAAAATCAGAGATGCAGATGGAGTCTGGGGGCCGGCAGCCTTACCACCACTATAAAAAGAGTCAGAGGGGAAGTCAGAAGTCAGGAGTCAGGAGGAAAATTTTCCCTGTCTCCCTCTCTCCCACTTTTCCTCTCTCCTGCAATCCAATTCCTGCAATTCCATTCCCTTTCTTTGATAAAATTGATGCAAGTAGAGTTTCGCGAGTTTAACCCCTTTGACCTCTGGATTTGGCTGAAGTTCAGCAACGTGCCTTCAAACGGTGAAAAACAGTATGTTGAAGAAGTGTTTGACTCTTGGTTTTTCTTGGGAAAACTCGGAGGATTTAATGCGGAAAATTTGCAAGTTCAAGATGAAGGCTTAGATATCAGTGATATGAATTACGATGTTAATCTAGCCGACCAAAGTATGATGGCTTTGATGCACAATATGGGAGAAATGGAGTATCAAGGTTCTTGGGCTCGCTGCTGGTTTGATTTGGGTACTAGCGATGCAATTGGGCTCGATGTTTTGATTAATGTTTTCCAGCAACTCAGCAAAGAATTCGTAACGATTGAAAAACTAATTATCGGCGGTGAAAATATAGACTGGCCAATTGAAAATAGGAGGAGCAGAGAGGGTTTTGCCGCCGATAATTAAACGTGGGCATCACACGGATGACACGGATACAGAGATAATATAGTCCTGGACGCACGAGTAATCAGAAACCGGGTTTTTTCCCTTGAATACTTTGTTACAACCCTTGAAGGGCAAAAAACCCGGTTTCTTTGGTTTTGATGCGTAATGACTAATGACTGATGACTGATGGCTATATTATGCAAGGTAAAATTCGCGTCATTGTTTTAGGATTAATTCGATCGCACGATCGCATCTTCGTCTCAGAATGCGAAGATCCGGTCAAACAAGACACATTTTACCGAGCTCTGGGCGGTGGCATAGAATTCGGAGAACACAGCATCGACGCTTTGCAAAGAGAGTTTCAAGAAGAAATTAAAGCCGAGTTAACAAATATCAAATATTTGGCTTGTTTGGAAAATTTTTTTATTTTTAATGGCGAAGCCGGACACGAACTAATACAACTCTATCAGTGCGAATTTGTCGACCCCAAATTTTATCAATTGGAGAGTCTAGCCTTTGCAGACGGAGAGTGGATATTTACCGCACTTTGGATGCCGCTCGATCGCTTTCGTTCGGGCGAATTGCGCCTAGTTCCAGACAAATTTATCGACTACTGCGAAGGCTAATAACTCAACCAATACCAAAAAACAAATACCTGATATGGGAGAATTACACCTAAAATATTTGCCGTCGGGGCGGGTTTCACCTGAAATATTGGCGATAACTAACAGGATGAATAAACCCGCCCCTTCCTTCCGCCCGCGCGTTACCTTGATCTACCGTACATTTGGCAGCTTATCCAACACGTCATAGAGAAGAGAGTTAATAAAACCGAGGGCGATCGCCCCCAGCAAAGCACTCCAAATTCCCCACCGCAACCGGAATCCCTCCACTAGCCAAGCCGCCAATCCAAACATAGCAGCGTTGATAACCATCGCAAACAAGCTATAAGTTGGCAACGCAACTGGTTCAACATTTCCCACAAAAACCGGCCGCACCAAAGCATTCAGCAATCCAAAAACGGCAGCCGAAATCATCGCTTTTCCAAAACTGTCAATATCTACCCCGATGGGCAACTTGGAAAGAATAAAAAAGCTCACAGAATTAACCAGCCAAGCAATTGCCACCGAAAAGATGTCGAGCTTCATTTGGCCATCTCCTTAAAAAAGCTAAACATTAAATCGGAACAACAGCACATCCCCCTCTTGTACAACATACTCTTTTCCTTCACTGCGAACTAAGCCTTTTTCCTTAGCCGCATTCATGGCGCCCGTAGCAACCAAATCTTCATATGCTACAGTTTCTGCCCGGATGAAACCCCGTTCAAAATCAGAGTGAATAACCCCCGCAGCTTGCGGTGCTAACATTCCCGCGATAATCGTCCAAGCGCGAGTTTCCTTCGGGCCGCTAGTAAAATAAGTCCGCAAACCCAATAATTCATAAGTAGCTCGAATCAGAGATTTCAAGCCACCTTCTTTTACCCCCAGAGATTCTAGGAAATCCGTTCTTTCCTCCTCTGATAACTCCACCAATTCTGACTCAACTTGCGCCGAAACTATGACAACCTTAGCATTTTCTTTAGCTGCTACTTCCCGCACTTGTTCGACATAGCTATTTCCCGTTGCTAAATCGTCATCAGAGACGTTAGCAGCATAGATAATTGGTTTGTTTGTCAGTAATTCCAAACCTTTAACTAATTCAGCTTCTTCATCTGTGAAATTGTACTGGCGCGCCGGTTTCCCCGCATTCAAAACCGCGACCAATTTTTCGAGCACGTCCACTTCAGCCTGGGCTTCCTTGT
Organism: Microcoleus sp. B3-A4; assembly: GCF_036705385.1. Taxonomy (NCBI): domain Bacteria; kingdom Bacillati; phylum Cyanobacteriota; class Cyanophyceae; order Oscillatoriales; family Microcoleaceae; genus Microcoleus; species Microcoleus sp. B3-A4. The sequence continues at coordinate 14,320 of NZ_JAUBUI010000040.1, forward strand.
TGTTGCGGGCTTGTTTGCGAGTTCGATCGAGCCTGCGTTCAATTTGAGCTAAGTCTGCTAGAATTAATTCGAGATTGATAATGTCAATATCTCGCTGGGGATCGACAGAACCTGCAACGTGAATAATATCATCATTGTCAAAACAGCGGACAACGTGGACGATCGCATCTACAGCCCGGATGTGAGACAAAAACTGATTTCCCAGTCCTTCCCCCTGACTCGCGCCCTTCACCAAACCCGCAATATCCACAAACTCCATCCGCGTCGGCACAGTTTGCGCGGAATTGGAAATATTGCTCAGCACCTTCAACCGTTCGTCTGGCACTGCCACGATACCCGTATTTGGCTCGATCGTACAGAAAGGAAAATTAGCAGCAGTCGCCTTGGCATTAGCAACCAGAGCATTAAACAAAGTAGATTTGCCAACATTAGGCAGTCCGACAATTCCGGCAGTAAGCATAGCTATTTAGAAACATATCACTGTATCAAAATATCATAAGGAATAGCAATATATATGACTTGTGTGTTTTAACTTCCACTGCTAAGCTTGAGTAAATATACAACTTAAGGTAGATGGCTCAATGGTTAACCGATGGTTAAGCAAAGTGACGATCGCTGCGGGGCTGTCGCTGCCTCTGTTAGGACTCACAGCAGCTAGCGTTTTCGCTCAGATTGTCACAATTTCGGTGATTAACAACAGCGGCAAGACGATGACAGCCATCTATATGTCTCCTCCTGATAAGGAGGCTTGGGGAAAAAACGAGTTAGGCGACCCGATTGCCGATCGGGAAAAGGCAGAGTTTGAGTGGGATCAAGCTGACTACGAGGGTTCGGATGCGGGCTGTGTTTTTGATGTCAGGGCCGAATACGCTGACGGCAGATCGACTGATTTGCTTGATGTTGACCTTTGTAAAGAGACTGCGCTCAACTTCAAGTAATCGATAATCTACGCAAAAACCGAGTTTTTTCAAGTCTGATATTCCACAAAAAGATTGAGGACTTTGGAGAAACCCGGTTTTTGCGATCAACCTCACAAACAATCTTAAATTTCGCGATCGACTAAAACATAATTTACACAGGTTCAGGGATTGTCTGAGGAATAGGCTCCGGCACTGTCTGAGGAATTGGAGAAGGTACAGTTTCCGGCAGGGGTTCGGGAATTGGCTGCGGAATTGGCGCAGGTACCGGTTCGGGTACAATGCCGGGAATCGGTTCGGGTACGGGGCCCGGCACTGGTGGCGATGCGGGTATAGTCGGCAGCCCCGGTTCGGTACTGGGAATCTGCGGGCCTGGAAATGGACTAGGGTTGGGGAAAATCATGTTAGTTTTTTGCTCGCTAATAGAGATGTTCCAAAAACATTTTGTCGCCACTTCTAGCTATGTTTTACAACAACAATAACTGAGTTGTGGTCTTGTTTTATATCATAATTTTAAACTCACGATTGCGGCGGACACATCTATCTAAATAGCTATAATTAACTATTACGTCTGCATAAAATTATGCCTTTGGCATTAAACTAAGTAGGTGGTTACAAATAAACATTAGATGGGGAGGGCGCGTGAGTACAGCAAGAAACTGCCTGAGAGTAAAGATACTGCCTCAATCCGGCCCTACAAGATATTATTGTTTTTTCATATCGCTCTACTTAGATATCAAATACAGCAATCAAGATTAATCGTGTCACCAGCAAACTCTCAAACAAAAACTCCCCTATTAGATGCTTTGCGCGATCGCACAAATCAGCCACACGCCCCATTTTATGCCCCCGGACACAAAGGCGGACAAGGAATCTCTCAACCCCTAATTGACTTATTCGGTGCGACAGTATTTCGATCGGATTTGCCGGAATTGCCGGAATTAGATAATCTCTTTAACCCAGAAGGTGCAATTGCCGAAGCTCAAGACTTAGCCGCCGAAGCTTTTGGAGCCCACTCAACTCGGTTTTTGGCTAACGGTTCGACTTGCGGAATTATTGCCGCCATCTTAGCAACTTGCAGCCCCGGCGATAAAATTATCTTGCCTCGAAATATCCACTCCTCGGCGATTTCAGGTTTGATTTTATCCGGTGCAATTCCAATTTTTGTCAGTCCAGAGTACAACCCGAATTGGGATATTGCCAACAGCATCACCCCACAAGCCACAGCCTCCGCATTAGAACAACATCCCGACGCGAAAGCAGTAATGATAGTTTATCCCACCTATCACGGCGTCTGCGGAGATTTGCGGGCGATCGCCCAAATTACCCATCAATACAACATACCGTTATTAGTAGACGAAGCCCACGGCGCGCACTTTAACTTTCATCCAAACTTGCCAGAACCAGCACTATCAGCAGGTGCAGATTTAACAGTACAATCAATCCACAAAACCCTCGGTGCAATGACACAAGCATCGATGCTGCACGTCAAGGGCGATCGTATAGATATCCAAAAATTAAATAGAGCATTGGAGTTAGTACAATCTACCAGTCCGAGTTACATACTATTAGCCTCCCTAGACGCAGCCCGCCAACAAATCGCACTCCACGGCAAAGAGTTAATGGCGCAAACTTTACAGCTAGCAGAAAAAGCGCGATCGCGCATCAGTCAAATTCCAGGCTTATCTGTTTTAGAACCGTTAAATACACCTGGTTTTGCAGCATTAGACCGCACCAGGCTAACAGTAAAAGTATCAGATTTAGGAATCACAGGATTTGCAGCCGATGAAATTCTGCACTCTCAACTCGCCGTTACCGCAGAACTTCCCATGCCCCAACATCTAACATTTATTATCAGCTTGGGAAATACAGAATTAGATATTGACAATTTAGTTAAAGCTTGTACTTTTTTAGAAGCAAGAAGGAAGAAGGAAGAAGAAAGTTCGGCAACGGATTCTGTAACGGATGTAACGGATGTCAGGAAGAAGGAAGAAGTCCGAAAGAAGAAGTCCGAGAGAAGAAGTCCGATGTCCGATGGAAGATTTGCCCAATCTCCCACTCTCCCAATCTCCCCCTCTCCCCCTCTCCTTTCCCCCCGGGAGGCCTTCTTTTTCCCAGCGGAAACAGTACCCGCAGACAAAGCAGTCGATCGACTCAGCGCCGAACTCATCTGTCCCTATCCCCCAGGAATACCAGTCTTGATGCCCGGTGAAATCATTACCCCAGCAGCCGTTGACTACCTGCAACAAATCCTTGCCGCCGGCGGCAAAATCACAGGTTGTAGCGATAGAAACCTCCAAACTCTCAAGGTTGTGCGACAGTAAATATTAAGGCTTGGGGGAAATTGGCAGAATTTCTACTAATTCTTCCACGAGTTCCAACTGCCGTCTTGCTTCAATCAAAAATCAAAAATCAAAAATATAACTATGCTTTGGCCCTACGTCACTCCAGGCATCCCGGATGACTTATTTGAACGTTTACCGGGAATTCCCATGAGTAAGCGAGAAGTCCGACTGCTGTTAATCTCCCACCTGCGGCTGCAAGCAGATTCAGTGGTGTGGGACATCGGTGCAGGTACTGGTACGATCGCCGTAGAAACAGGTTTGCTGTGTCCTAAAGGTCGGATTATCGCCGTCGAAAGGGATGAAGAAGTAGCAAGCTTGATTCGCAGAAATTGCGATCGATTCGAGCTCGACAACGTAGAAGTCATAGAAGGCAGTGCCCCGGAATGCCTGGAAAACCTGCCCCAAACCCCCCACCGAGTCTGCATCGAAGGAGGTCGCCCCATTAAAGCCATTCTCCAAGAAGTCTGGCGGTACTTGCAACCCCACGGTAGAGTTGTCGCCACAGCCTCGAATTTAGAAAATCTTTACGCCCTTTCCGAAGGGTTCGCCGAGTTGCAAGTCCGCAACATCGAGGTAGTGCAGTCCGCCGTCAACCGCTTGGAGACTCGCGGTCTGAGTCAAACCTTTGCCGCCGTCAATCCCATATTTATTCTCAGCGGCGAAAAGCTGGATTAGAAGGAAGAAGAAGGCACAACAGGAATTTTGACACGGATACACGAATTAATTCTGTAATTCTTAATCTTTTTTAAGTTCACTTAACCTTCATACTTAAGAATAGGGGCCACCATAGCTGGATTGACCGCCTAACTTGAGATATTGGATAACGGATGGGGGATAAGGGTTCTTTGTGCAAGGGATCAACTCGTGATCTAGAAAAATCCAAAATCTAAAATCCAAAATCCAAAATCTAAAATCTAAAATCGAATTACCCACCGCCGTCTGCAAGAGAAATTCATTTTATGCCTTGGTCTCGTATCCTGAGTGGAATAGTTGCGATCGCCCTTGCTTTGGGAATGATTATTATGGGCGGATGGTACTTCACCGTCGGCTTTGGAGTCATCGTCTACCTAGGTCAATTGGAATATTTTCAATTAGCCAGGGCTAAAGGCATTGCACCCGCTGCCAAAACTACCTTAGCCGTCAGTCAAGGGCTATTAATTACTGCCGCCCTAGCACCGGAACTCGTAGATGCCATGTTCCCTTTAGCGGGAACTTTAATCTGTTTCTACCTGTTATTCCAACCTAAATTATCGACGATCGCCGATATTGCCTCCTCAGTCTTAGGATTGTTCTACGGCGGTTATTTGCCCAGCTATTGGGTACGGCTGCGAGTCGGCCTCGACCCAGGCAATCTTGCTACAACCCAACTTTCGCAAGCAGTAGCAAGCAATTTGCCGGTTAACATTTACCCGTCCCCATCTTGGACAAATTCCAGCCACATATCTTTAGGATTGACTTCGCTGATGCTGGCTTTCTTCTGCATCTGGGCCGCTGACATTGGGGCTTATTTTGTCGGCAAATTCTTCGGCCGCACTAGCCTATCCCACATCAGCCCCAAAAAGACTGTTGAAGGTGCCGTATTTGGAGTTTGCGGCAGCATCGCCGTGGCCGTCGTTGGGTCTTGGTATTTACACTGGCCGGCGTGGCCGTATACTGGGGCTGCTTTTGGTCTATTGATTGGCGTTGCTAGCCTGTTGGGAGATTTAACTGAGTCGATGATGAAGCGAGACGCCGGTGTTAAGGATTCGGGACAGTTGATCCCCGGTCACGGTGGCATTCTCGATCGTACCGACAGTTATGTTTTTACCGCGCCCTTAGTCTACTATTTTGTGACTTTATTTTTGCCCGCGATCGACTCTTTTCTAATTAATCGGTAATTGGGAATTGGGAATTGGGAATTGGGAATTGGGAATTGGGAATTGGCAATTGGGAATTGGGAATTGGGTATGTATTCCCAGGATCTGCCGAGGAACCAGGTTAAAGTCAACAGTCAACAGTCAACAGTCAACAGTCAACAGTCAACAGTCAACAGTCAACAGTCAACAGTCAACAGTCAACTAACTAAGGCAACACTCTAATTCCTCCCCGACAAACAATCTCCCCCGGACTCAAAGTCAACTCTTCTATCTCAACTTCCGGCCCAAAATCAATTTTAAAACCATTGAAATCACTGCTCTTTAATTCTCCATCCATTTCGATTTCTGGTGATTCAAACATCAATTCGCGACCGCTGGCTATCCCCAAACCAGTCCGCAATACAAAAGGAATTTGCCTACCGCCAGCGAGCAAAATTGCCGCCGAAAGCGTCAACAAACCCGTCTCAATTGCAATCTGTGAATTTTGCAACTTCAGCGACTTTTCCCTATCTGTCAGCGGCAGCATTGGCAGCAAAAATTCGCTCAAAGCATCAGCAAGCAAAGGCGCTTTCAGCGACGCATTCAAATCCGCTTGGCTGAGCCTCAAAACGCCTGTAACGGGAACTGAGTCCAGGAGGCGCAGGGGTTGGCCTTTGAGAGCTTGACCGAGGTTGATGCGAATGCCGCAGCCCTCTATCGCCACTTCAGTTAGGTGTAGTCCTTTATACACAGCACCGCGAGCAGCAGCCGTGACTTTGGGGATCGCACCGCTGAAGATTTGTCGATCGCTCCCCTCAATTTTCACCTTCAACTCGTCCACCTGCTGAACTTGCGATCGCAGCCACAACTGCACCGCCGGAGACAGAACCGCGCTCGCGATCCGGCTGCCTTGACTCGGCGAAGGTTTCCCGGGCTCCTCGCCGAGATTACCAGTGCCACAAGAGCCACCAGCCCCATCTCTATTGTCAAATTGAAGAGAGTTTCGATCGACAGTCATAAACAATTTCAGAATATAAACCTTAATATTCAAGCACAGAAATTTAACTCGAACTTGCACATCCGGCCTCAAAAACCCGGTTTCTGCACAGATAGACCGCTGTCAACCTCTGATTTTCCTTAGAAACCGGGTTGATGAACACAAGTCCGATTAACTCCAAAACCAAGCAGAAATCTGGGATCGGCAACGCCAGAAGCAGAAAACTTCTCACCTTTTCCCCCTTGGGATATTGGGGTAATTCACGAGTTGTGCGATCCCGATGAAAAATTCGCGATCGAGCGTATAAATTTAACCAGGAGTACGGGATTTATGGTAGTGTTGGTTTATGGTCGGGTCAGACCCAAACCTTTCAAACCGGCCGCAAACCAACGGTGCAAACCTGTGCCTGCCGCGAGTCTTTTCCTCGTAGTTTTTGCACAGCATTCAGGGTAATGCCATCAGGACAATCTGCACCGGGCACAAGGACAATCTGCACTCTTGCCGGGCGTCCTGTAATAATTGGTCAGCATTATAATTTATTCCCAATCAGGAATTGAGCATTGCTAGTACGGTTAATCAATTAACCGTGTCGTGTTTCCTCCCCACCGCTGGCTGGTTGGGGATTTCCACACTCCCGTCATGTCTGATGAAAGGCTGCAAAAAATCCTCGCCCAGTGGGGCATTGCCTCTCGCCGTCTTGCAGAACAGATGATTGTAGCTGGACGAGTCCGAGTTAATGGCAATATTGTTCACTTAGGAGAAAAAGCGAATCCCGATCGCGATCTCATCCAAGTCGATGGAGTCCCGGTGAAACCAACGGATAGACCCGCAAAGGTCTATCTGTTGCTCAACAAACCGGCAGGCGTAGTTTCTACTTGCAGCGATCCCAGGGCCCGATCTAAAGTTCTCGACTTGCTGCCACCCCAACTGCGCTCCGGTCAAGGCATCCACCCCGTAGGACGCTTAGATGCAGATTCCACCGGCGCCCTCTTGCTTACCAATGATGGTAAGCTGACATTTTGTTTGACCCATCCGCGTCACTCGATCGCCAAAACTTATCAGGTGTGGGTACGGGGCGATCCCCCGGAACGCATACTACAAACGTGGCGTCAGGGCATCATCTTGTCCGGCAGAAAAACTTTGCCCGCGAAAGTTAAAGTTATCGATCGCGCGCTTGACGAAACTCTGTTAGAAGTCATTCTATCAGAAGGCAGAAACCGGCAGATTCGGCGAACTGCCGAGCTGTTGGGATATCCCGTGGTGCGCCTGCACCGCACAGCCATCGGCCCGATTCAATTGCAGCGGCCCGGTTCGCCAATATTGCCACCAGGCTGCTGCCGACCCCTAGAAGATGCGGAAATTATTTATTTATGGAATCTAGTCAACCTAACATCAATAAGCGTGCCAGTAAATTCCCAGGAGCACAGCATATGACAAAGAATTTATTGTTTTTATTCTTCAAAACAACTAAGAATAAACTATACTCCCAAGAGCCAGAACCAGCTCAGAAGAAGCTAGCAGAAATTGGGGCTCAACTCCGCCAGTACCGCGAACAGCACTCGATTTGTTTGGACAAAGTAGCCGTGGTAACAATGATTCGGCGGAATCTGCTGCAAGCCATTGAAGACGGTCAACTCGACCAACTTCCCGAACCCGTCTACACTCAGGGTTTGATCAAGCGCTACGCTGAAGCAATGGGTTTGGACGGAACTCAGTTTGCCGACTTTTTCCCGATCGAACCGTCGCCCCGATCGAGAACCAAGCTATCCTGGCAAGATGGGCCTCAGTTGCGGCCGATGCACCTCTACCTCTTTTACACATTTCTAATTATCTGTTCGGTCAATGTCTTATCTCAGTTGATGAGTGGTTCTGTTACCGCAAAAAACGGTGCGGGAGCCGAAGAACTAGCGCTTGGGCAGCAAGAACAAACTCGTTTAGCTGCTGAGGCATCGAGATCCTCACAAAATCAGAAACCGGATAGTTACGAGGCTGTCGAAGCAGTAAGAACCGGTCAAAATTTAAATAAATCTGGCAATAAACCAGTGATGGTTAACGTCACTTTTAAAGCAGAATCGTGGATGCAGGTTGAAGTCGATGGTAAAACAGAGTTTGAGGGAACTTTGCCTTCAGGGACGGTTCGCACCTGGGGGGCTCAAAAGCAATTAGTAGTGGTAGCAGGTAACGCCGGCGGGGTAATGGTTGCTGTTAATAACGGACAAGCCGAACCACTGGGAGTTCCTGGAGTCGCCAAAGAAGTTGTTTTTAAAGCAAACGAACTCCCGCCTTCAGCACCGCCAAAGAATGAAGGGTAAGTGTTAATTGGTAATTGTTAAGGGGTAATCGGGAATAGGTAATAGCTGGCAGTCCACAGGTTTTAATTAGAATGTCCGTCTTTATTGACTTATTACCCCTTACCTCTTACCCATTACCAACTACCCCTTCTCCACTATCAATGTTTATTAGGAGCGCGCCCGGAGATGTAAGTCATGGTTTTGAGCCGATCGCGCACTTCCCAATTCAAAGCTTCAGGTCGATACCGCCAGCCCCAATTTCCCTCTGCTTTCCCCGGAAAATTCATCCGCGCGTCTGTATCCAAACCCAACAAGTCTTGATACGGCACAATTGCCATATTAGCTACCGACATCCAACCCATGCGGATTAAAGACCAGTGAATTCCTTGGGGATCGATGCAGCCCAAATAACGATAAACTTCCTCTCTTTGGTAGTCTTGGAGTTGATTGAACCATCCGACAGTAGTGTCGTTGTCGTGAGTGCCGGTGTAGACTACGCAGTTGCGATCGTAATTGAAAGGCCAAAAAGGATCGTCGGGTCCAGCGCCGAAAGCAAACTGCAAAATCTTCATTCCCGGAAACTCGAACCGATCGCGCAAAGCTTCCACTTCTGGAGTAATTACCCCTAAATCCTCAGCGATAATCGGCAAGTTGCCAAACTTCTCATTAATTACATCCAACAAAGCTGTTCCCGGCGCTTTAATCCACTCTCCGTACATAGCAGTTTCTTGTCCGCGCTTCACCGCCCAGTAAGCCTCAAATCCTCGAAAGTGGTCGATCCGAGTCACGTCTACATAAGAGAAAATCGCTTCAAAACGCTGCACCCACCACTCAAAATTATTTGCTTGCAACTTCTCCCAATTGTAGACGGGGTTGCCCCACAATTGACCTGTATTGCTGAAGTAATCCGGGGGAACTCCCGCCATTAAAGCTGCTTCTCCGGTGGCTTCATCCAAGCAAAATATTTCTGGATGAGACCATACATCCGCGCTGTCGTGAGCTACATAAATCGGAATATCGCCAATAATTTTAATGTCCCGCATATTAGCATAGCTTTTCAACTCCGTCCACTGCTGAAAAAACTCAAACTGGACGTATTTGTAGTAATAAATCTCAGCATTTAGCTGCTGGCGCCACTTCTCTAGGGACTTGGGTTCTCGACGGGCAATTTCGGGCTCCCAATTGTTCCAGCTAACACCGCCAAAGTGATCTTTGAGTGCCATAAATAAGGCGTAATCTTCCAGCCAATTCTCTTTGCTTTCGCAAAAACCTGAGAATTCTTTTTGCTGGATCGGGGATGCTTTGGCTTTGAAGTTTTCGCAAGCTTTTTTGAGCAAAGGCACTTTCAGGGCGATCGCCCGCTCGAAGTCTACATAATCGAGCGGAAATTCTGGTAAATTAGCGAAGTCTTCATCGGCGAGCAATTGGTCGTCCCGCAGCAGTTCTGGGTTGATCAGCAGCGGATTTCCCGCCATTGCTGAATAGCACGAATAAGGAGAATTGCCGTATCCTGTCGGCCCCAGCGGCAATACCTGCCAGTATTGCTGGTCGCTCTCTACTAAAAAGTCAATAAAGCGATATGCTTCTATTCCCATGTCTCCCATGCCAAATCGACTGGGAAAGGATGTGGGGTGGAGTAAAATGCCGCTCGATCGGGGAAAAAGCATAATCTATCTAAAGATATAGGAATTAAACATTGACAATTTGACCGATATTCCCTACAAGTTAAACTTCGCAGTTTTGAGGGCGATTGTCAGGGCAAATACTTTTGTGATTGTCTCATATTTTCTGCAAGAAGGTGCTTGCCAAATATTTTATGGCACTCTACTCAAAACTCCTGAGTAGAACCCAAAAGATCAAAATCCAGAGTTACGCGATCGCCTCGCTTTAGCAACTGGGTTTTTTTACCCAGGCGCGTTTGCTGCAACAAAGTAGTTTGGTCGATCGCACCTGGTTTCTGCCTAAGTTTTGAAGATAACTTTTCTTTCGCTTTCGCCCTATCTCTCTGCAGTAGTAAATTGCCCGCCAAAACTCAGCCATCGCTTCCGCAGAGCCCATGCACAAATCAGCCGGCTGTTTTTGTATCTCAAAAAACAGTCGGCTGAGGAATTACCTGAAAAGAGGCTGAGTTTAAGCTTGCTTGTTCAAAAATTTCTGCACTTGTTTGACAGCTATACTGCCGATGTTGTAAGCAGCCCAGCCGCCCGCCAACAATACGGGCATCAATACTATTAGTATGCGGAAGTCAAAATCCATGAGTTCTCCTCCTAAAGTTTTTTAACAAATTCTCATAATCTATTTGTATCTCATTTTGTCACCATTCTCCTGAGTCTTGAACCAAATATTCGGGATACGCAGGAGGACATCGCTCCGCAAGAATGGAAAGCGAAAGCAAAACTCCTGGGCGGGCGATCGGCATTCGCTGCACCAATTATCCCACAATCTGTTTTGCAATCGCTTCCACCACCTTAGTTAGAGGGTCGTTAGGGAAGTGCAGCGCAAACACTCCCTTGCTGGCGAGCAGCATCATCTGGTCGCTGTGGGGCAGTACCCCGGCTACTGGGATGTTGTAAATACTCTCTACTTGCTGCTTCAAATCCTCGAAATCCAGGGATTCTGGGGCTTTATTGATCGTCATCAAAATCTTGGGAACTTCTAATTTGCGGGCCACATCTACCGTGACAGCCGTTCCCTGAAAATCTTGCTGATCCGGACGCAGAATCAGCAGCAGGATGTCGGAAATGGTGATGCTGAGGAGGGTTTCTTCGTTGAGCCCCGGGTGCGTGTCTATAAATAGGTAGTCTAAGTTCAAAACGTCGATCAGTTCTTGAAAGCCGTCGGTAAGCAGTCCCACATCGTAGCCTTCCCGCAAAACTCGCGCTATCTCCCCTGCTTTAATGCTCGAAGGAATCAGGTAGAGATTGCCGTTACTAGCTAATTTGGGCAGCAGCGAACTCACATTGTAGGCCGTATCCGCGATCGGACACCGGCCCCACAGGTAATCGTTCAGGCAGTGATCCATGTTGCTCTCGCTGAAACCGAACAGCACGTGAATCCCCGGTGATTGAATGTCTGTGTCCACAATGGCGACCCGATTTCCGTCGCGAGCGATAATAGATGCCAGGTTTGCTGTCGTGTTCGATTTGCCAGTTCCGCCCCGGTAAGAGTGGACAGAGATGATTTTGGACATGATCTGCGTATGAGGGTAAGAAACGGCGAGAACCCATTATGATGCAATTCTCGATGATGCAGTCGAGTTGTCTGTCATTCTTCCTTGTCCCCCAAATCCTCCTTATCTGTTAAACTATCAATTTTTTCATCTTTTATGCTCTTTTGTGCGCCCCTGCGCTGCCGCATCTGTTTGGCTTTGGCTTGCAAATCGCTGAACTCGTCATCCGGTTTGGTTTCGGCTGAACTAGCACCGCCGCCCGCATCGATCGCACCCGTTTGAGAGCCGCTTTCCGATTCAGTCACGGGGACGCGCTGCTTATACTGTTTGGCTTTTTCCTGCAACTGAGCTAGGTATTCGTCTGTCTGACTTTCGGCCTTGGGAAGTTCTGGGGTACTTGCAGTTATTTCTTGGGGTTCGGAAGGTACTTTTTCCGAGGTTTCTTGTTTGCTAATTCTCAGTTTATCTTTCTTTTGCTGCAATTCTTTAAAGAAATCAGATTCTGTGATTTCTGCGACTTGCTGTTCTTTTTTGGCTTGGTCTATTTCGATTTTGAAGACTTGTTTTACTCGATCGCTAATTGCTTTCCCGTATCCGGCTTTATTAAATCTGTCTGCTGATACAATGCTACCGCCAGTTAAGATTAATGCTAAGGCTGGCGCTGCCACAGGCACCCACCCTCCCAACAGAAAAATCCCAAAGCCGATCGCGCAGCACCCGCACAGCATGGCTGCGAAGGTCAGCGCCAACTGCGCTGGGTGAGCCATCCGCGATGCCACGGTTCCTCCCACAATTGACCATGCCGAAATCCACAAAATTTCTGCCCATTCCGGCCAAAACCATAACATCGGTCTGTTGTCTAAAACTGCACTCAAAATTTGGCTGACTACTTGTGCGTGTGCCACGATACCAGGCATGAATTGGTTACTTTGCTTTCGCCCACTGTAAGGAGTATAAAAGAAATCTTTAACGGTTTCTGTGGTATAACCAATGAGCACTATTTTATCTTTAACTAAATTTGGGTCAACTTTCCCCTCTAAAACATCCGTAATTCTGACTTGGTTGGCAACTTGCCGCCTGGAACGATAGTTAATTAATATTTGATATCCCCTGACCTCGGTATTTGTGTATCCTCCGTCATTGCTTGCTAGTTGTTTTAATTGGGTTTTTCCCAGCCATAAAGATTGATCTGGTGCCATTTCGGGAGAAATTTTTTGCCCTTGCAGGTAGTGGAGTGCTATCTGGAGGTTGAATGAAGCTAAAACTTGAGAGTCGTCATTGCAAAGATGTTTGTCTACCGAGGATTTGCCCTCAATTGTCGGTGGTTTCATAAATAATAAAGCCTTGCGGAGTATGCCACCCGCATCGACTCCGAAATCTGCAAATCCCACCCGGTTTTCTGCCAGCCCCGGCGCAGGCGGAGAACCAGGATTGTCCGGGCTTCCGTCGGTGACTAAACATACCCCGATAATGCGATCGTTTTTTTGTAAAATTTTAGTTAATTCCTCGCGCCCGTCTCCTAAAGGTACGTCTCGCAGTACATCTAAACCGATGACTGCCGGCTGCATTTTTTCTAGTTTTTGTAAGATTTCAGCTATTTTGCGATCGGATATCGGCCACTGTTTCAGTTTCTGAATGTCTGCTTCGGTAATCCCCACAACTAACAAGCGCGAGTCTGGCTTTTCGTCGGGACGCCACCTCACCATTTGGTCGTAAGCGCTTAATTCTATTGGTTCGAGTATTCCTAGCTGTCTGGCTCCCATCAAGGATAATGTTACTGCCGCGCTGGCAATTAATACAGACTTAGCCAATGCTAGTGATGGTTTATACAGTTGACTCAATTGAGCCACTGCCGATCGAATTTTGTTAGATATTTTACTCATTATCCCAGCATAAAAGTTTGACTTGTTTCTGGAACAGCAGTTGTTTCACATTTCCCGCCTGCTGGAGACTTCCTCCATCTTAGAACACTCGGAAACTCCGACCGCTTTGTTACAAAAATTTACAGTACGTTGCGAGCAAATGTATACAATGATACTTGCGATCTAGGCAACCTGATGTTTGCGACAGAGAATCGACTTGCCGCTCGAATTAATTAATGTTATTGATGATATGTCAAGGTTTAAATTGTGTATTTGCGCCCTCGACTAGCAGCTCAAAAATATTGGTCGCCATCTGCGAATGCCTGTGTTTGCAATTATAGTGAAAGGTACAACAAAATGAAACGTTTTCTACATCGGGCTACACTTGCGGTCGCCGTATCTGCGATCGCAGCTACCCTACCCAGTTCACTTGCACCGATGCGCGCACAATCCCAGCCGCTTCTGCTGAGTCAAAATGTTAATTTCAAGCCTCCCAACGTAACAGCCCCCGCAAACCGACAAGGAGGGACACATCGCGGCAGCAAGCTTTGTCCAGCGGGTTTATCTATTACTCCTTTAGTGCCTCCAACTAATATCGGTTTAACCCTAACAGATTCTCCCACAATTTTTGTCTATATTCCTAACACCTCACCCGAAATAGAGTTTACTTTGCTCAACGAAAATGAGGACAAAGTGGTCTACGAAAAAACCTTTAAAGTTGACAAATCCGGGATTGTTGGAGTTAGTATTCCTGCTAGCGTAGACAACAACAAATCCCTTGAAGTTGGCAAGCGATACGTATGGTCGTTTTCGATGGTTTGCGACCCCGAAGACCGATCGGCAGATGTAGTTGTTAAAGGGTTCGTGCAGCGAATTGAACCGCAGGCAACTCTCAAGAGGGATTTGGCAAACCCCGACCCGATGACCAGGCTCAACGTTTATGCTCAAAATGGGATTTGGTATGAAACTCTCGCTACTTTAGCCCAAATGCGGCGTCAGACACCAGGGGATGCGAGGCTGACAGCGAAGTGGACACAATTGTTGCAGTCCCAAGGACTGGAATCAGTTGCTGCTCAACCACTGGTTGCGCCTCTTTAAATGTCGATATTTCTTGAAGTTTGGTCGGTCTTCCTATGGGGAGGTGAAAATTGACCGATTTACTCGATCGCGCCCGGGGCTAAAACTCCGGGTTAACATTAGAGATTCGGTCTATAAATATTTATACAAGTTGGTGGAAAAATGAAACGTTTTATACATTTTACTGCACTGGCGATGACTGTATTGGCGATCGCCGTTACTCTCCCGAGTTTGCTTACACCGATGCAGGCTGTGCCTGCACCCATTCTGCTGAGTCAGAATGTTAATTTCAAACCCCCAGATGTCACAGCCCCCGACAACCGGCAAGGGGGGACGCATCGAGGCTGTCAGTTGCGGGAAGGTTTATCCATTACTCCCTTAATACCTGAAAGCAATATTGGTTTAACACTAACCGAATCGCCAACATTTTTTGTATATGTTTCTCAACCCGCAGCTCAAGTAGAGTTTGTTTTGCTAAATGAAGATGAATCCGAAGTAGTCTACGAAACTACTATCAAAAATGACAAAGCCGGAATTGTGGGAGTTAGCCTTTCTGAGAAAGGCAAGACAAAAAATATTGAGGTTGGTAAGCGATATGTGTGGTCGTTTGCACTAGCTTGCGATCCTCTGGAGCGTTCCGGAGATTATATTGTTAAAGGATGGATGCAGCGAATTGAACCGCAGGCAACTCTCAAGAGCGATTTGGCAAATCCCGACCCTATGGCTAAGGTGATTGCTTATGCTAAAAATGGGATTTGGTACGAGGCTCTTGCTACTCTAGCCCAAATGCGGCGCCTCGCACCCGATGATTCGCGGCTGACGACCGAGTGGACGCAATTGTTGCAGTCCCAAGGACTAGAATCGATTGCCGCTCAACCGCTAGTTCAGTCTTTTTAATAACGACTGTTCACCAATCATTGCTGAGTGTTTGCATAGTCAATTCTTCAATTCTTCAATCCAGTGACCGAAAGCAGCCAGGGTACAAGCCCCCGTCTTTATCCTGGCACAACCAAAAAATAGTATCCGATAACCAGTCCCAGGATTTATCCGTGAGGTCGCTTTCTTCAATCCAAAATCCAAAATCTAAAATCTAAAATCGATTCACTGATGGCTAATAATTTTCCGACAATTCTAGCTCTTGATTTTGACGGTGTGATTTGTGACGGACTAATCGAATATTTCCAAACCGCTTGGCGTACCTACTGTCAAATCTGGAAACCAGTCGAAACAGTCCCAGATCCAGATTTAGCTTTGAGTTTTTACCGAGTGCGGCCCGCCATCGAAACCGGTTGGGAAATGCCACTGCTGATCCGCGCACTACTGACAGGAATTTCCCCAGAGCAAATTTTGCTAGAGTGGCCCAATATAGTACCGTATTTGTTGACCGAAAATAATTTAAAAGCGCAGTCTGTCGGTGCTATGTTAGACGGATTGCGCGATAATTGGATTGCTGAGGATTTACCTGGGTGGCTGTCTTTGCACCGCTTTTATCCAGGGGTTGCAGATCGCTTGCACTCGTTGCAGGAGAGTTCGGTGAAAGTGGCGATCGTCACTACAAAGGAAGGCCGTTTTGTTCGGGAACTTTTGCAGTTAGCAGGCGTACAAATGCCGTCGGAGTTGATTTTTGGCAAGGAATACAACAAGCCGAAACACCAAATTTTGCGGGAATTTTTGGCCGCGTCTGGCAAAGATTCGACTATTTGGTTTGTGGAAGATCGGTTAA
Organism: Microcoleus sp. B3-A4; assembly: GCF_036705385.1. Lineage (NCBI taxonomy): Bacteria > Bacillati > Cyanobacteriota > Cyanophyceae > Oscillatoriales > Microcoleaceae > Microcoleus > Microcoleus sp. B3-A4. Next base: position 30,536 of record NZ_JAUBUI010000040.1, read on the forward strand.
AAACTTTGCTGTCGGTGAAGCAGCAGCCGGATTTATCTCAGGTGAGGTTATTTTTGGCTGATTGGGGTTACAATACTTTGCCAGAACGGGAATCTGTGGCTCAAAATCCACCTGTTCAATTGCTTTCTCTGTCCCAGTTTGCCGGAGATTTTGCAGATTGGCTGCCGAACGACTGTTGATATTAGATTGGTTGACAGTGGTGATTTTTTTTCGATTTTCAGAGTCAAAAAAAATCACAACATTTTACATCTTTTTTGTTGACTTTTGCGGCGTAGACATGGTATTTTAATATAATGGGATAGTGGCAAAAATATTATTTTTGCCACTATCCCATTATAAGATATAATATAACCGAAATTCCTCAAAAAAGCAAGGATCTCGACAAAAAAAAAGGTTTTTTTTTCAGGTACTCTTGACCTCAAAAACCCGGTTTTTTTACTATTTCTGCGGGCGGGTACGAAGTATTTTAGTTTATCAAACCGCGTGTGTGACAAAAAAACAAGCTTCGGAACCAAAAAATTGAAAAGTGTTTTGATAATTTCTTAGCTTGCAAGCTTTCTAATATTGAGACTTAAAACCCATGCTCGATTTAACTAAAGCAGCCAAGGCAATGCAGGGAATGAGCCAACATTTGAATGTGGAAGCTCAGGCCGCTCGCCAGCGTTTGGAAGTGGCTCAGAATTTGCTGGTAAAGGCTGCAGCGGAACAGGAAAAATTGGTGGAATTGCAAGAGAATTGGCGCGATCGCACTTTATTCAATGCTGCCACGCCGATCGAGCCCTTAGACGATCGCACCTACATTACCGCACCCCCCGCAGCTCACACAGTCTTTGCCACAGACGGATCGCAAATTTCCCCAAACCATCACGAAATAGCCTACTGCTACCTGCTAAACGTCGGCACAGTCATGCTGCACTACGGACAAAGCCGCCACCCAGTTTTAGACAGCGTACCCGAGGTTTTCTACAAACCCGAAGACTTGTACGGTTCGCGGCAGTGGGGAATTAGAACCGAAGAATGGATGGGATACCGACGCGCCGTTTCCGAAGCAATTGCCTTAGCAGAAATGGGCTGCAATTGGGCAAAAGTTAACGACAATAAATTGCCCGCGCCAGCTTTAGCAATGGTAGACGGTTCCCTGATTTATTGGTTTTTGGAACAGTTACCCAGCGAAGCACGCGATCAAATTTTGCTGCCAATTTTAGAAGCTTGGGACAAGTTGCGTTTAGCAGGAATTCCGCTGTTAGGATACTTAAGCGCTTCTCGCAGCAGCGAAAGCTTATCTTTTTTACGGTTTGAAGCTTGCACCCACGAAGTACCAGACTGCATGACAAATTGCCCGAACGTCGGATTTGCCGCCACAATTTCTTTCGCCGATAAAGCACCTTGTCAAGAATTTGAACCCTTGCGGGATGCCATCTTGTGGGCAACAATCCTGTCACCGGGACAAAGAAGCCCTTTGTGGAAATCCCAAGCTCGAATTTTAGATTTGTACGGTGTTAATTCCGTCTATTTCTGTTATGTTCACGTTGGCACAGAAATTGCTAGAATAGAAGTGCCGGAATGGGTAGCACAAGATACAGCACAGCTAGATTTAGCATTAGGAATGATGCTGGCTCAAGTACACAAAGGTGGCGGGTATCCGGTGACGCTAGCAGAAGCTCATAATCAAGCGGTAGTCACGGGGGGCGATCGAAGTCGCTTTTTCGCTTTGTTAGAGCAGCAAATGATTAAAGCAGGCTTAAAAAATGTCGGAATTTCTTATAAGGAAACACGGAAGCGCGGCAGTATTGCTTAAAGTAATAAGTAGAGTAGTCTTGGACGCAGAAACGGGTTTTTTTAAGGAAATACTGAAATTGAGCATTTAACACTGATAAAATACCCGGTTTCTTTGGTATTGATGCGTAAGTTATGTAGAGTTAAAATAGAGTTAAAAATGTTATATGCCAATAGAACTAATTATCTTAATTGCTTCGTTACTTGTTTCTTGGCTAGTCTTTAATTGGGCTTTTAAAGTGTTGAAAGCCAGCATCGGTACAGCGATGGGTTTAGCAGCAATTGTGCTGACGATGCAGTTATTGTTTGGCATCGGCCCAAATCAGCTTTTCCAGCATATAATTCACCTGCCGGAAACCCTGGGGAAAATGATTTCGGGCAAGTGATCCGATTTTAGATTTTAGATTTTAGATTCTTTTAGATACCCGACTTCTTTCAGAAGCCGGGTATCTGAGGATTCCGAGAATTTTCCCTCTTCCTTCTTCCCTCTTCCTTCCTCCTTCAGATATTAACTTCCCAGCATTTGCAAATTGTACAAACTGGCATACAACCCTTCTTGCTGCAACAACTCTTCGTGGCTGCCAGATTCTACTAACTGCCCGCGTTTGAGCACTAAAATACGATCGACATTTCGGATAGTCGAGAGCCTGTGAGCAATAATAATCGCCGTTCTGTCCACCATCAAACGCTCTAGAGCTTCTTGAATTAAAGCTTCCGTACCCACATCCAAACTAGCAGTAGCCTCGTCTAGAACTAAAATACTGGGATTGCGAATGGCGGCGCGAGCAAACGCTAATAATTGCTTTTGTCCCCCCGAAAGATTCGTCCCCCGTTCCCGCAATTGCGTGTCGTAACCTTGAGGCAACTGTTCGATTAAACGCGCAACATTTGTCTTTTCTGCTGCTGCTTGAATTTCCTCAATCGAGTAACTTTCTCCCAGGCTGATATTGCTCTTCACGTCACCAGCAAATAGAAAGCCATCTTGGATAATCACGCCTATGTGCCTCCGCAACTCTGCTTGAGGCAAATCCCGAATATCGACATGATTAACCAGAATCCGTCCTCGCGTCGGCTCGTAAAGGCGGCACAGGAGACGGATAATCGAACTTTTGCCCGCACCGGTAGGGCCGACTAATGCTACTTTTTCGCCGGATTTGATGGTGAAATTGAGGTTTTGCAGCACATATTCGTCTTCTTTGTAAGCAAACCACACGTTGTCAAATTGGATTTCTCCCGATTCAGAATTCTGCGATTTGGCATTTTCTCCCCCCCGAAGCTTGGGGGGGTTGGAGGGGGGTAGTTTGGGATTGTTAGGCAATAAACGATATTCCGAACTTGCTGGATTTTGATGATTATCTGCCAATTCTCGATCGAACGGAGCCAAGTTGTAAGCCGTTGCCTCTGGATGTCCAGTTATCAACAAGGGTGAATAATCTGCCCTTCTTCCTTCTTCCCTCTTCCCTCTTCCTTCTTCCTTATTCCCTCTTCCTTCTTCCTTCTTCCCGCTAGTTGGATCTTTAATTTCGATCGGTTCGTTAAGAATATCGCTAATCCGTTCGACGGCGGTAAATCCTGCTTGAATCGCGGTAAATTTCTCCGCAAATTGCCGCAGCGGATCGAAGAGACGCTGAGCAAATAAAATGAATGCAGAGAGAGTACCGAAGTTAAGATTACCGGCTAAAACCTTTTGACCACCCATCCACAAAACGGCTGCAATCGCCACTAAAGCAATCCATTCCAATGTAGCAGATACGGCTGAGTCGTAAAATATAGTTTTGTCAACTGCTTTAATGTAGCGTTTATTGGTGACGCGAAACAATTCTGAGTTGAATCTTTCGCGGCGGAATAGCTGCACTACGCCAATACCGGTCAAGTTTTCTTGCAGTTGGGCGTTGAGATCGGAAAGTTCTTCTCTGGTATTGTAATTTGCTATGCGATATTGGTACTGGAAATAAACTATGACTGCGGTAATTGGTATCATTATCAGCACCAACATTAAAGCTAGTTGCCACTGCATGGTAAACATGAAAATGGCAATTACTAAAATTGAAAATAAATCGCTGACAATGCCGATCGCCCCCGAAGAGAAAACCTCTCCCAAAGCTTCTACATCGCTGGTGAGGCGAGTCATCAATTTACCGACAGGAGTGCGATCGAAAAATCTCACTGCTAGCGATGTGACGTGGGCGAACAAATCATTTCTAATATCTGTAGTAATTATTTGCCCTACTTTCGTGACTAAATAGCCTTGAACTGATTGCAGTGCTAATCTAAGTGTTATAGTTAGCATGAGCAAAATAGCCAAAATATTCAAGGCAGCAGATAGAGACAATCCCCGCAAGAATTCGTAGGTAGGTTCCGATCGAATTACCGAAATTGCCTGTCCGATGAGAATGGGTTGAATTGCTCCTGAGACTGCTAGCGGTACTAATAGTGCGATCGAAATAATCAACAAGCGTTTGCTGCGCCCTGCGTAAGATGCCAACCTCATGAATAACCGCCAGTCTGTTTCGCGGCCGGGTTGGTTTTTGGTTTCTGCTACTGGTGAGGAAATCGTCATTGATGCCAAAAACTGTACAATATATCTAATTAATAATTGTAACAAATAGAATCAATATTTTGCATGAATATCAGTAAACAGTAGGTTGGGTTGAGGAACGAAACCCAACCAAAAGGTTTGTAGCCACACAAAAATGGTATTATAATCTACTGGTAGAAGTTATATTATTATCATGCAAGAGATAGAGACAGCCAGATTATATCTGAGACAATTTACGCCTGAAGACTTAGACGCTCTTTACCGCATCTACAGCGATCCGGAAATAATGAAATACCTCGCAGGAGCTAGAACTAGAGAAGCAACAGAAATCGCCATTCATACCATGCTCGAACGTTGGGAAGAAAACAACTTCGGAATGTGGGCTGTAGTACATAAAATAGACCGTAAAATGATTGGTCGCTGCGGACTGGGTTTTCTGGACAACACACCGGAAGTTGAGCTAGGCTATACCCTCGACAAAGTTTATTGGAATCAAGGATTGGCGACTGAAGCATCTTTTGCTAGTCTAAACTATGGATTTCAAATATTAAAGTTGGATAGAATAGTTGCGATCGCCCGACCAGAAAATATCGCCTCTCAGCGGGTGATACAGAAAGTTGGCATGAAATATGAAAAAAATGCTCATTACTACGAAACAGATGTAGTATATTATTCTATCTCGCGAGAAAGTTACCAGTCAAAAGTAGTTGTGTAGGGTGCGCTAGGCGCACCTTACTGCTTTTAAATTACTCGCATCGCAAATTGGTATTATTGCCTGCTGACAACTACGAAGTCCTTTGTAATTGCTTGTTAACTTTTTGAATTTTCTTAGCAAAATACTCTTGTCTGTGCCCCAATCTTTTAGCCACGTCCAACCCTTGTTGATAGGATTCCAAAGCTTTAGCGTAAGCCTTCATCTCTTGATAAACTTGACCGATATTGTCATAAGCGTTCATTAAACCGTAGAAATTGTAAGCCCGCTCTTCTAACAGCAACTGCATTTGATAAATCCGCAAAGTAGACTCCCACTGCTTTTGCGCTCGATAAAGTAAAGCTAATTTATCCAAAGCTTCACTAGCTTGGCCGTACTGTTGAATGGGAACGGCTAAATTGTAGGCTTCCTGATAGTATTGAGCGGCTAAATTGATTTGACCTATGGTTTGGTAATCACTGGCGATCGCAATTTTGAGCGGTGGTATAGCGCTGGGATTTTGCAGGTTGACATACACTGATGCTAGTTTTTCCCTAGCTGCGATCGCCTTTAGGGGTTGTTTCGACTGCTGGTAAACGTAGGCCAATTGTCTCAGAGTCTCTACCTCAGTTGGAGGAGTTACAGGCTGCGGAGGTGCACCGTTTCCCGCAACAACAGCAGAATTTTCCACAGCAGAATTAGCAGCAAATAAAGCGCGGTTTTCCTGAATTAAAGTAGCCAATTCCTCATACACGGGAGCAGCTTTATCGTAACTCAACCAATTGATGTGAATTAGCCCGATCGCCTTCAAAATCTGACCTTCAGCCAATATATCTTGGTTTTGGCGCGCATTTTCGAGAATTTCTTGGTAAACTTCTACAGTTGGGCCTTTAGCGCGCACCTGCTGAAAAGCCGCAGCGAAGGTGGGGAGCAACTCAGTATTAAGTGGTACTTGGGATTTGACTTCTTTTTTAATTGCTTGCAACCGTTTGGTAATAAGCTGTAGTTCGAGGTTTTTACCGTTACTCCAAGCAACACTTCCCACCCGACTCAAAGCAGAAATTTCCGCCGCCGGGCCCAGATACCTCCGCAGCCGCAATTCTCGGAACCAAATTTCAAAAGCACCCGCGCCGTCTCCAGCTTGCAGTTTAGCCACTGCTTCTAAGTTTAACTCTTCCAAAGCCGCTGTCAGTTCGTCCCGCTGAGTGCTGCTCAAAGATTCATTAGCGGGAGTTAGGGGATCGGGTGTGGTAATTTCTAGAGGATTAGGAGAAAATTGATCGAGGGCTGGTGGATTAGTTTGGGCGCTAGCAATAGAACCAGCACACAGCCACAGGAAAAGCAAGCACCCAATTGGTACAGAACTTCTCATTCTCAAAATTTGGTTGCCGCGATTCGGCATTCCTTCTCGAAACATCAAGTTTTGCATATCTACAAAACGGTATAAATTATGTCACAAAGATGGCACAAAAGCAAACTGTTCAACAAGAGCAACAAAATAAAAATTACCGTACTGAGCAATTATGGGCATTTAAAGACGCTGGGCGATCCTCTTCGAGGGCTTCGCCAACGTATTTTACGCTTATTTAGTCTAGCCCTAATTCTCTTAACTGTTTGCACAGCTTGCGCCCCCCCTCCCGCAGTTGCAAAAGACCGCTCTTTTCCAGAAATGTCCCTAGAATTTTTGGGCGAGTACGAATTGCCAAAAATGAATTTTGAAGGAGTACCAGTCGGCGGTTTGTCAGGAATTACCTACGACCCCAAAGGTATTAGCGCAGTCACTTCCAAAGCTTATCGCTTTTACGCTCTTTCCGACGACCCCAGCGAAAATGGAGAAGCGAGATTTTATAGTCTCCGACTCGACCTCACATCAAGTGACCCCGGCAATATTCGTCTGAAAAAAGTTACCGTTGACGGCGTTACCTCCCTCAAAAAAGCAGACGGTGAAACCTTCTCTTGGGGTTCCATCAATCCCGAAGGCATCGCCCTTTCTCCCCGCAACTCAGTATTTGTCGCCAACGAAGGCGTCACTCATGCTGGCATCCCTCCTTTTCTCGGAGAATTCGACCTCAAAACAGGGCAAATGCGGGGAAAATTGCCGATACCAAAGCGCTATATTCCCGATACCAGCGATGAAAAACAGCAGCAAGGAGTGCTGGAAAATTTAGGTTTTGAATCTTTAAGCATTGACCCAGAAACCTTTAGTCCGGGCGGTCTCGATCCGTTTCGTTTGTTCGCAGCTACGGAAGCGCCGTTAATGCAAGATTTAGACCCAGAAAAGGAAAAGAAACTCCGTCTTTTACATTATGTCATAGTCGATAAAACGCCGCAATTAGTCTCGGAAAATCTTTACAATTTAGACCAAGTTCCCCTGACTATTTTGAACGGTTTAACAGAATTAGTAACAGTCGGTGGCGGTCAGATTCTGAGTTTAGAACGTTCTTTTGGGCTGTCGGGATACAGCGCTAGGATTTATCAATTAGCGGTTGGGGCGGCTACAGATACTTCGAGAATTCAGAGTTTTAAAGGACGAGTTGCCGTCGAACCTGTTAAAAAAAAGTTGCTGCTAGACTTAAGCGAACTCGGAATTCCGCTGTACAATTTAGAGGGAATGACCCTCGGACCGCAGTTGCCAGATGGCAGCAAAAGTGTAGTTTTGGTCAGTGACGACAATTTTGATGAAGCGCAGAAAACTCAGTTTATTTTGTTGAGTTTGAAAACCAAAAATTAGGTCAGAAGGGCGGGCTAGAAGCCCAATCCCTACTCCCCACAAGAAAAAGACTTATTATTTGTGAAATAAGCCGAAAAGCCTGTTTAGGAAAACAGTCCAATAAACTTCACTCTTTGTGGAACAGGCATCTTGCCTGTTCCTAAAAAAAATTAAATCACATTTATTCAACTATAAAATACCCTAATTATGCCAACTCGTAAGACTTTGCACTTACCAGACATCGAACTCTCCTACCTAGAATGGCCGGCAGAAACAGGGAAAGAAAAAGTTCCGCGTTTGCTGCTGTTACACGGTTTAGCAGATAGTGCGTGTGTCTGGAATAGCTTGGGCAATTATTTCTCCAACCGCTATCATATTGTAGCGCCAGATATGCGCGGTCACGGAGAGAGTAGCAAACCGAAAACAGACTATACTTTTGAAAGTGCGATCGCAGATTTAGAAGCTTTGATGGCACATCTCAACTGGCCAAACGCCCACATTTTAGGACATTCTTGGACGGGAAAACTAGCAGCGATTTGGGCGAGGCAAAATCCCGAGCGCTTTTGCAGTATGATTTTAGTAGACCCCATCTTCATCACCAAAATGCCCGCCGCGATGAAACTCACCCTGCCAATTGTTTACCGAAAATTAGACTGTCTCAAATGTGTGGGCCCGTTTGCGACTTTATCGCAAGCAGAAGCAGCAGCAAAACAATCGGGAGAATACGCAGATTGGAGTGACGTGCAGCAAATGGTATTCCAACACCAAATCGAACAAAAATCCGACGGAAGTTGGGGCAGTAAATTTGCGATTGCAGCCAGAAATCAGATATTTGCAGAAGTGATGAAAGTTGCCGGTTTAACTGAAAATATTGAGATACCGACTTTGTTTGTACAGCCGGAAAAAGGCGTAAATCGCATGGCTTGGCAAATGCAGCCATACAAGAGATACTTGAAAAATCTTACCGTTGCAAAAGTACCGGGGAATCACTGGTCTTTTTTGACTCAACCGGAAACTTTTAATCAAACTGTGGCAGATTTTTTAGAGGGTGCAAGACAGTGAATGTAGAAATTATCGCACATCGGGGATTTTCGGCGATCGCCCCGGAGAATACTTTAGCAGCTTTTGAACTGGCGATCGCCCGTGGAGCTCATTCGATCGAATTTGACATCCAGCTATCCGCCGACAACGTACCAGTAATTTTTCACGACGCCACATTAGATAGAATCACTGGAGTTTCTGGCAAAGTTAGGGAAAACACTCTGTCTCAATTGCAGACACTTAATGCGGGAAAATGGTTTAGCGATGAATTTTCACAAGAAAAAATTCCTACCTTAAAAGAATCATTAGCTATCCTCAAAAATGTTGACAAATTTCTTTACTTTGATGTCAAACCTCACTGCGAGTGGTCTGATGCAGATGTCGCGGATTTTGTCAATACTTTGAAGGGCGAAGAAATCCAACAAAAATGCGTTATTACTTCCTTTAACGATGGATTTCTGGAACAAGTGCGGCGGCTATCTGGCGATTTGGCGATCGGACACATTGTTGCTAATCTAGAAGCATACAAAACTCAATTAGCTCAAGCTGTAGCCCATCAGGATAATTTGATTAGCAGTCTGTATCGCGTGTTGCTGGAAAACCCCGCGCTAATTCAAGAAAGCCGGAGTCAGGGAGTTGACATTGTGGCGTGGACGGTGGACGATCGACCAGATATGCAAAAGTTACTTGATTTGGGTATAACGCGGATAGTCACTAATTGTTTGATATGATTTTTTTAACCGCAGATGAAGGCAGATAAACGCAGATAATAGATGAATTACTTTCGCAAAAGCATCCACGAAATGTCTGGCTATGTGCCAGGGGAACAGCCACCGCTAGGCACAAAAATTATTAAACTAAATTCTAATGAAAATCCCTATCCGCCTTCTCCCAAAGCCTTAAAAGTGCTTCAGAAAATAGACGGAGAAATGCTGCGGCGCTATCCCGATCCAACTGGCAAAGTTTTCCGCATTGCTGCTAGTAAAGTTTTTGGAGTGGCTGACGATTGGATTGTTGTAGGTAACGGCAGCGACGATTTATTAAATTTGATAGTTCGCGCTGTGGGGGAATCTGGAAAACAGATTGTTTGTCCCGCGCCAACCTATGTATTGTACCGCACTTTGGCAGCAATTCAAGATGCAGAATTTGTTGAGGTTCCTTATCCAGACGACTACAAGTTACCAGTCGATTTGCTAATAGCAGCCCAGGGTGCAGTGACATTTGTAGCTTCGCCAAACAGTCCATCGGGAACAGCCATATCTCTTGCAGATTTGGAGAAACTGGCTAAAGAGTTATTGGGCATTCTTGTGATCGACGAAGCTTATGTAGATTTCGCCGAAGAAAATGCTTTGGAATTGACAAAAAAATACAGTAATGTTATAGTTTTGAGAACGCTTTCAAAAGGTTATTCCCTCGCAGGATTGAGGCTGGGTTTTGGCATAGCAAATCCGGCACTGCTGGCAGAATTAAATAAAATCAAAGACAGCTATAATGTGGATGCTTTAGCCTATGCAGTGGGGGCGGCTGCGATCGCAGATCAAGACCACAAAATAGCCAACTCTGAAAAGATTAAGGCTTCGCGAGCAAAACTAGCTGTTAGCTTCAAGGAATTAGGCTTTGACGTTTGGCCCTCGCAAACCAACTTTTTGTTAGTTAGGCCACCAAACGGCGATGCAGAAAGAATTTATCAAACACTGAAAGTACAGGGAATATTGATTCGATACTTCAATCAGCCGCGATTGGAAGACAAATTGCGGATTAGTGTAGGTACGGAAGAACAGAATCAAATCTTAGTTAAAATTTTGAAAGAAATTATCTAAATAACGATCGCACTAAAATTATTTTCTAGTGAGGACTTTAGCCCTCTGATTTGTATGAAGACTTGCATTCCTCACTACAAACAGGTTGATTACGGATAATTATTAGGATTATCAGTCGCCAACCCTGCCGACTGAGCAATATCCAGCAATCTGTTGTCCGCCGAAACAAAAACCAGTTGAGTATCTGGCACGGAAAGGAGAGTAGATTGAACACGCAAAGCTGACGCTAATTGCACAGAATCATAAGCCCGCAGCGGGTTTTGCATCACCAGTGCGCCCGCTGTTTCTATCAAAGTGCGATCTACTTCAAGAACTTCATACTGGTTGTCAAAATCCGTGCGGAAATCTCCCATAAGTTGGTCAACCTCATCGACAGATAGACTACCCTCTCGTTGACGGCGTGAAAAAGCGCTGCATACCTCCACCCAAGTAATCTGAGAAATCGCGAGAAAGTTACCTGCTGCAGGAACAGTAATTGATTGAATCCAATTACTTCCCAATTCAGGCACATACCGTTTAACCAAAGCGCTGGTGTCTAAGAAATAGGCATTTACCATGGGCCGCGATCCTCAATAACGATTTCAGAAAGAGGTTTCCCCACTCTTCCCTTGAGTTTTTCAAACAGTTCGCGCCGCTTTTGTTCTGCGGCTGCATCTAGCTTAAACTGTTTTGTTGGCAAACCCATCAATTTTCGTACATCCATCAACGTAATCGCCTTTTCGCGATCGCCCTTGAGCTCTTCCGGCGACACTTCCGTTACAATTTTGATCTGCACAGTTTCCCCATCATTCAATGACAAAGGGCTCAGGGGACGCAAAACCCCGTTTTCGTAGATAGCAGTAATAGTTTCTGGCATAATTACCCTCTTAATTAAATGCTTTGACTTATTGTACTTTTTTTAATTACTTCGTTGCCACCACAGCCAAATTCCAAGCCAAACGCTTCATCAAAGGCAACTTCTTCAAAAACCCATCCAACCCTTCTAATCGAGAGTATTCCGGTTTCAATCTCTCTTGTTCAATGATAATTTTTTTCCAATAACGCTCCTCATTAGGATGCACTTTTTCTATTAAATAAAAGCGCAAAAAAATCCAAAGCGATGTCAGCCAAAACGTATCGTAAGCCGTCTCGGAAAACAAAGACTTGACAAAATTCACAATATTAATATCCAAAGGAGTTTCATCCTCAGTCCGCACCTCAGTAGCCATCCTGCGGTAAACATTAATCACCGGATTGTGCTTCATCGGGTCCCAAAAACAAGCTTTTCCCCCAGGCTTCAGCACGCGGTGCATTTCGCGAATTGCCTTTTCAGGTTCCGGCAAATGGTGCAGCAAATTAGAAGCGTAAACAATATCAAAACTATTATCCGGGAAATCCAGCGCCATTGCATTCACCGTGCAACCCTCTATTTTGACGCCGTTTTTCTCTGCCAATTTCAGAGCAACTTCTACCATGCCCTGAGAATAGTCGGCCGCCACACAATCCGCACCTTTTTTAGCAAAATAAACGCTATTTTCTCCCGCGCCGCAGCCTAAATCTAACAGGCGTTTGCCTGTAATATCGCCCATTTGCTGGACGATAAATCTATTTTCTGGGGCGGTACAAGCTTCAAAATAATCATTGACTCGAATGCCGTCAATATCGATTGTGGATGCCCAAGCATCGTGGAATTGCCGCTCTTTTTTTAAAGTTTCGTCTTGCATTTTTCAATAGTTGGTTATGAGGAAAAAAAAGTAATTTTAAACCGCAGATAAACCCGGAGCAAGGCAGATTAATTGAGATTTATCTGCTTCGATCTGGGTTCGTCTGCGGTTTGTTTCAAGAAAAATGGCTGACAAGAAATTTATCAGCGCTGTGCTTCTGCAACAACTTCATTTCTGATCTGAGTGGGCTGTTCGGAGGATTTTTCAGCACTATGCTGCAATGCCTGATACAGGCGATTTAAAGCGCTGATGTATGCTTCTGCGGAGGCTACGATAATGTCGGTATTTGCTGAGTGACCGGAAAATACTTTGCCTTCGTGGCGCAAGCGAATTGTTACTTCGCCGATCGCATCAATTCCTGCTGTCACCGATTGTACAGAAAACTCGATTAACTCGTTGGGTACGTTTACCACCCGGTTAATTGCCCTGTAAATCGCATCCACAGGCCCAGTGCCGATCGCAGCATCGGTCAATTCTTCCCCCGCCGGATTCCGCACAGTGACAGTTGCTGTCGGGCGAGATTTGTCGCCGCAGGAAACTTGCACCAATTCTAAGCGGAAAAGTTCCGGTGCTTGGTGCACTTCGTTATTGGCGATCGCCTCTAAATCCCAATCAGTAATCTCTTTTTTCTTGTCTGCCAAATCTTTAAACTTGACAAAAGCCTTATTTAGCTCATCGTCTGCCATTTCAAAACCCAACTCTTTCAAGCGAGTGTGAAAAGCGTGGCGGCCGGATAATTTACCCAAGACGATTTGATTTTCCGTCAAGCCGATCGACTCAGCGTCCATAATCTCGTATGTCCGCTTATTTTTCAGCACCCCGTCTTGGTGAATTCCCGACTCGTGAGCGAAAGCATTTGCTCCCACAATCGCCTTATTTGGCTGCACCAACATCCCCGTCAAATTGGAAACCAAGCGCGAGGTTTTGTAAATTTGGCGCGAGTCAATATTTGTCAGCGGTTCCTCAGAATCCGCAGGCCTGCCCAAGAAAGGATTATAATATTGGCGCCGCACGTACAGCGCCATTACCAACTCTTCCAGAGCTGCATTTCCCGCCCGTTCCCCAATCCCGTTAATCGTGCATTCTAACTGTCTGGCGCCATTTTTCACAGCTTCCAAAAAGTTAGCAACAGCCAATCCTAAGTCATTGTGACCGTGAACCGAAATAATTGCGCGATCGATATTGGGCACATTTTCCTTAATTCCCCGAATCAAAGCCCCAAACTCGCTCGGAGTCGTGTAGCCTACAGTATCGGGAATATTAACAGTAGTCGCACCGGCTGCGATCGCCCGTTCTAGAACCTGATACAAAAACTCCGGTTCCGAGCGACAAGCATCTTCCGGCGAAAACTCCACATCATCCACAAAAGACTTAGCGTAAGCCACCATTTCCGGCACAATTTCCAGAATCTCAGCCCGCGTCTTTTTCAACTTATGCTCCAAGTGAATATCAGACGTAGCCAGAAACGTATGAATTCGCGAATTTACTGCTGGTTTCAGAGCCTCTGCTGCTCTTTTAATATCCGGCTTTCTCGCCCGTGCTAAACCGCAAATTGTCGGACCATCTTCCGTGCCAACCGATCGGGCTATTTTTTGGACTGCCTCGAAATCTCCCGTGCTGGTGAAAGGGAAACCCGCTTCAATCACATCCACGCCCAATCTCGCTAACTGGCGAGCGATCGTCAGCTTTTCATCAACATTCAGAGATGCACCCGGAGATTGTTCTCCGTCCCGCAAAGTCGTATCGAAAATAATAATCCGGTCTTGACTTGGTTGAGTTTTCATAGCTCTAAAAAGTGTTTTCCTGATTTTTACTTGTCCGTTTTTCTGGATTTTAGCCTCCAGTCACCAGTCCCCTGTCTCGCGCCAATAACGAATAATTAATAACCCCTAACCCATAACTACTGACTAATGACTGCTGACTAATGACTAATGACTAATAACTAATGACTAATGACTAATAACTAATGACTACTGACTAATAATCCATCTTCTCGATATGTTCCCTAATTTCATTTAGGTCTATATACCTATCTGTAGCATTTCTTAACTCTCTAGCAATCATTCCTTCGGTTGATACCACAGTAATATGAGTATTTTTCGAGCGGAGCAGCTCGATCGCCCGCTCAAAATCCCCATCCCCGCTAAACAGCACAACTTGGTCGTATTGATCCACGGTATTAAACATATCAACCACAATTTCTATGTCTAAATTAGCCTTTTGAGAATATCTGCCCGAAGCATCGTCGTAATATTCCTTAAGAATTTTAGTGCGAACCGTGTAACCTAGACTGATCAAAGCATCTCGAAATCCCCTTTGATCTTGGGGGTCTTTCAGGCCCGTATACCAGAAAGCATTGATCAAGATGACATTCGGCTGCGAAGTTTTGAAATATTCGAGCACCCTGCGAGGATCAAAAAACCAGCCGTTCTTTTGTTGAGCGTAGAACATATTGTTCCCGTCCACAAAAATAGAAAGGCGGTTCATTAAGTTTGTCATAGAAACTTAGACCTAATAATTGTAGAAAGAAGTTAATCTAAATATCACATTTTAGCAACATGGAGCTAACTGAGGCAATAGATTAAACTTCAGAAAACTCCATCTCCCCAGTATTTCATATTTTCGGCTCTACCGCCAGAGGGTTCTTTTAAGCCTGCTTGCATTTGAGCGAGGTACCCTCAAAAAATATACGCCTAGTAACTCAATACCGGCTGCCGTGTCAAGGTTAATGGCGCCTTCAAACTACCGCGCCCACCGCCCTACCGCCAAGCAGGCATACCGAAGCGCATAGCAGTAGATTTTGCTCCCCTGATTTCATAGCGCAGAGTACCTCCGCTCAAGCCTTTTTGCTTTCAAGAGCCCAGCGAGCTAACTCTGTCCGGTTGTGCAGACCTGTTTTGCCCAGCATATTGCTGACGTGGCTTTCGATAGTCCGCTGGCTGACATTCATCACGTCTGCGATCTGGCGGTTTGCCATACCCTGGGCTAGCAACTGTACCACCTTTAACTCAGTGGGAGTCAATTCGACATTGCGGCGCGCCTTAATTTTTGGGCCACTCTCCATACCGGGATTTGAGTGGCGAATCAAGCGGGATGCTGCTTTCAGAGAAGATTCCACTTGGGCTACCAGTTCTTCTGGTTCAAAAGGCTTGACTATATAAACGTCAGCCCCAGTGCTCAAGCCTTTTACTCGGTCTGAACTTTGACCTTTTGCGGACAAGAAAAGAACCGGAATCCAGTTAGTGCGAGGGTCTTCTCTGATGTGTTTGACTAAAGTGTAGCCGTCCATTTCCGGCATCATCACATCGCAGATAATCAAGTCGGGAACTTCTAGTTCTAGTTTTTCCAGAGCGTCTCTGCCGTTTTCTGCTGTAATGACGTTGTAACCCCGAAACTCCAAGTAGTCCTTGACGAGCAAGATCAAGTTGGGGTCGTCGTCAACCAGCATCAGCCGTTTTTGCTCTCCTGAATTATTGTCCTTTGTCATGTTTATTCCCGCTAAAGTATCCCGCACGCTTCCTTGTTTTCACTTCTGTTTTTTCCGTCAGTCCCCCGCCACCCGGCTGGGGGTGGAGGACGACGGTCGGCTGAAGGGATGGCGGTGAGGGAAAGCGGGGCGGGTATTACCGCTTTCCAACCTATAATTGAGGGCTGTTCGTGAGTGTCTTACAACCTGGAATGCAGCCCAAACCTGTAATTCACGATCGCCCTATCAAGATCAGCCTTGATTGATTGGAAACTCCCTAACAGAGCCCAAGTTAAATATTTAATCTCGATCGGTTCAATTTCAGGTTAATGCCCCGGTTTTAAATGGTACTTCTGATATAGAGAAATTTAAGCAGACTCCCTACTTACGTATTTAACTGTTTCTAGTGTAGTTTGGCAACCTGCTTAGTGTCTGCCACTGAGAAATTTTTGCACAAAATTTCACAGTTCCTCGGATCGATTTTTTTTACTGTACCTTTTGAGAAACACAAGGAACACGGGAAGCCGCACAAGGAAGACAAGAACCTAACTACAGTTTTATTGAACTGTAGCAGGTGCGATCGCCCGGACGCCAAACTGTCTCAAATTCTCACCCTTAACCTTAAATTTAACACTTTACCTATAACCCTGTACTTTAAACAGCGCTACACTTAAATGTTTGGCTCCGCCTCACGAGGCGCAGGCAAAGGATGAGTCAAGAAAGCGTATTCTTGAACTACCTTTGAGTTTAGGAGATGTTCCTGAATAATTCTCTCAATGACGGGTGGAGTAACGTCGCGATACCACACTCCGTCTGGATAGACTACCATAATCGGGCCAGACGCGCATACTCGCAGGCAATTGGCTTTCGTGCGAAAGACGCAGGTTGGTCGAGTGGCACTTGGCTTGTCCAACCCCAATTCTTGCAAGCGTTTTTTTAAGTAATTCCACGCCTCCAGACTGGTTTGCCGATCGCAGCACTTGGGCACGGTTTGGTCGGCACAAATAAAAATATGCCGCTCGATTTGAGCGATTCCCAGGCTTTGGACGCAAGCGCTCAAGCCTTGGCTGCAAGATTCCTCGTTATTTTCTGTCATTGTCTTCATCAATCAAAAGTAATTGGTTAGCGGTCTAAAGTCATCACCATAGCCCCCACTCCCACCTCTCCTTGCCTCCAACTCATGCTCGGTTCGGGAACCCGTACTGACAACTAAGTTGCGATCGACCCTGACTAAAGCTAAATTAGCACTCAGGAGTCGAGAGTGCTAATATGTCAGTTGTAAGTAGTCCGCTGTTGCTTTCATCGTGACCCCTGACGACTGACTCACGACAATCTGTAATCTGGAGATTTATTTATGGCAGCAGTATCACTGAGTGTTTCTACCGTTAAACCGTTAGGCGAGCGCGTGTTCGTAAAAGTAAGCGCTAGCGAAGAAAAAACCGCCGGCGGCATCCTTCTGCCCGACACAGCGAAAGAAAAGCCCCAAGTAGGCGAAGTCGCGGCCGTGGGCCCTGGCAAGCGCAATGACGACGGCAGCCGCACTGAAATGGAAGTCAAAGTCGGCGACAAAGTTCTCTACTCGAAATACGCCGGCACCGACATCAAACTCGGCACAGACGAATACGTCTTGCTTGCAGAAAAAGACATTCTGGCGATCGTTAACTAATTAATCATTAGTCATCAGTCCTTAGTCATCAGTCATTAGTTTAAAGCGAACGCCGCCAAACAACTAATGACACGGGACAAATGACTAAAATCCATCATCCCCAATCCAAAATCTTAAACCCTCTCATCCCCAAAAACTATGGCTAAGCGTATCATCTACAACGAAAATGCACGTCGCGCCCTCGAACGCGGTATGGACATTTTGGCCGAAGCAGTGGCCGTAACCCTCGGCCCCAAAGGCCGTAACGTGGTTCTAGAAAAGAAATTCGGAGCTCCTCAGATCGTTAATGACGGTGTTACCATCGCCAAAGAAATCGAACTAGAAGACCACGTAGAAAATACAGGCGTTGCCCTGATCCGTCAAGCAGCTTCCAAAACCAACGACGCAGCAGGCGACGGTACCACAACAGCTACCGTTTTGGCTCACGCAATGGTCAAAGAAGGTCTGCGGAACGTAGCAGCCGGCGCAAATGCGATCGCCCTCAAGCGCGGTGTTGACAAAGCAACCACGTTTTTGGTAGAAAAAATTGCCGAACACGCCAAACAAGTAGAAGATTCCAAAGCCATCGCTCAAGTCGGCTCCATCTCTGCTGGTAACGACGATGAAGTCGGCCAAATGATTGCTAACGCAATGGACAAGGTGGGCAAGGAAGGCGTGATTTCCCTGGAAGAAGGGAAGTCTATGACCACCGAATTGGAAATCACCGAAGGGATGCGCTTCGATAAAGGCTACATTTCTCCCTACTTCGTCACCGACACTGAGCGGATGGAAGCGATTCTAGAAGAACCCTTCATCTTGCTGACAGACAAGAAAATCGCTTTGGTACAAGATTTAGTACCCGTGCTCGAACAAGTAGCTCGTTCCGGCCGCCCGCTGTTGATCATTGCAGAAGACATTGAGAAAGAAGCTCTAGCTACCCTCGTTGTCAACAAACTGCGCGGTGTGTTGAACGTGACTGCTGTTAAAGCACCTGGTTTTGGCGATCGACGCAAAGCCATGTTAGAAGATATCGCCGTATTGACCGGCGGTCAACTAATCACCGAAGATGCCGGTTTGAAACTGGAAAATACCAAGCTCGACATGATCGGCAAAGCCCGCCGCATCACCATCACCAAAGACAGCACCACAATTGTTGCCGAAGGTAACGAAGCTGCGGTCAAGTCCCGCTGCGAACAAATTCGCCGTCAAATGGACGAAACCGAGTCTTCCTACGACAAAGAAAAGCTGCAAGAACGTTTGGCCAAATTGGCTGGCGGCGTCGCAGTGATCAAAGTCGGCGCGGCTACCGAAACAGAAATGAAGGATCGCAAACTGCGTTTGGAAGATGCGATTAACGCTACCAAAGCTGCAGTAGAAGAAGGAATTGTCCCCGGTGGCGGTACAACTTTGGCTCACCTAACTCCTCAATTGGAAGAGTGGGCTAACAGCAGCCTGAAGGGCGAAGAATTGACCGGTGCATTGATTGTGGCACGGGCTCTGGCTGCTCCTCTGAAGCGGATTGCTGAAAACGCTGGTTTGAATGGCGCTGTGATTGCTGAGCGCGTCAAAGAAAAGCCGTTCAACGTTGGTTTCAACGCAGCGACAAATGAGTTTGTCGATATGTTTGAAGCTGGTATTGTTGACCCTGCGAAGGTGACTCGTTCTGCTCTGCAAAATGCAGCATCTATTGCTGGTATGGTGCTGACAACCGAGTGCATCGTCGTTGACAAGCCTGAACCGAAGGATGGCGCTGCTGCTGCTGGCGCTGGCGGCGGCATGGGTGGCGGCGACTTCGATTACTAATTAATCGATCGTTTGATGGGGCGGGCTCTAGGGCCCGCCTTTTTCATAATGACCTGTGTACTGGTAATGACAGCTAAATTTTTTTTAGGGCCTGACTGATATACTAAGAATTATTGAGTATCCGTAAAGCGATCGCATCGCAAGAGGTCAGGTAAATGTCAGCCACTATCACAATTACTCCCAGTGAAATTCGGCAGATATTTCAGCCGCGCAGGTCTAGCGCTTCACAGTTTTGGGAATTGACTCAAAAAGCAAACAATTTAGCTGTAATAATTGACGCTCGTTGGGAGCAGATTCCCCCTGAAACGAGAGAATTACTCAAAATTTTTGCCTATGCCTTAATTGAACCTCATCAAGGGATTAAGGGATTTTTTATAGAACTTTTACGTCGTTTTTCTTTGGCTATTATTTTACCTTGGATTGCACTTAAAGGTGAATTTGATAGTTATGTAGCTTATAAGAATGCTTTTGACAGACTTGTTAATGCGATTTTGAGTGGAGTTGAACGCGAAGATCTGGCTTATCAAAAAGCACTATCTGAAGCAATAGAAGAGGCTTTTACAGATTGGGAAAATAGTAAAGATATGAGTGCGGAGGAAGCGTGTGAACGACTCAGGCAAATTTCAGATCAAGCTTTTAACGAACTTTGAAAAAACGCAGCAAAAACTGCTCCGCGATCGATATCGCAAAAATCCACAAGGAAAAGCGGAATTTGTCGCCCTTATTGAAAAATTTATCAAAATTTTGAGTATTGAACCTCGTCCTCGTCCACCTTTAGGACATTTGGAGCAGTGGCCTAAAGGCACTAGCCGTGATGGATGGGAATTGTGGAAATTAGAATTTAAAATGCCTCAAATTTCTAGTGGAGAAGCAGGACAAGGGCGACTTATATATCTCATCAATTGTATTGAAAAAAAAGTGGGATTTATATGGATTTACACGCACGCAGAATTTGAAAAACGCCCACCGGATCAGAATCTAAAGCGTTTATTGCTCGAAATTATGGATAATTATGAAGTTTCAGATAAAAGTAACAACTTAGCCGACAGTGGAGACGGTGAAACTGGAGAGGACAAAGTTGGAGAGAATAAATCAAATGAGAGTTAAGGTGCACAATCAAAATGTGGCTTTTATTACCTTTGAATAACCAGGCACACCAATTATGAAACTTTATCACACTCCCATTTCCACCAACTCCCGCCGCGTGTGGGTTGCCCTTTTAGAAAAAAACCTCGATTTTGAATTAATAGAAATCCACTTAGACGGCGATCACTTGCAGTCTGAATTTGTGGCAATCAATCCTTTTCACCGCATCCCTGTTTTGGTCGATGATGGCTTCACCGTCTTCGAGTCTCTGGCAATTCTTGACTATCTAGAAACGAAGTATCCCGAACCGGCAATGCTCCCGAAAGAACCGCAAGATTTGGCAGTTGTGAAAATGGTAGAATTGGTCACGATTAACGAACTTGGGCCGGCCCTTTCCCCCCTCATCAGCGAAAAAATGGGCTGGGGGAATCCTGAACCTCAAGCAATAAAAAAGGCGAAGGAAAAAGTCAATACTGTGCTGGCATTTTTTGAAGGTTTGTTGGACGATCGCCCTTTTTTCGGTAGCAACAATGTGACGTTTGCCGAGTGCACTGCCGGTACCGTCGTGCCTTTGCTGTCGTCGCAGGTTGGTGTATCCATAGACGGTTATCCAAAAATTCAAGCTTGGTGCGATCGACTGCTTGTCCGCCCCTCATGGCAGCAAACTCAATTCACCGAGGCAGATTTGGCGGCTTTCGCATCTCGAAGACAAAAGTTTCTGGCACAATCTGAAGCCTAATGAACTAATCAACTCTCAAGCGATCGCTCTTTTTCCTAGCTATTTTCGCCAGCATCCAAATTCCCATTGCAGCAATGGGGCAGCCCGCCGCCCGATCGAACTACGAAGCAATTAACGCTAAACACTTCCTTGCCGATCGCAAAATTACCGTCTCCAATCCCAAAGATATCGCAGCAAAACTCTTTATTCTCGATGAAGAATCTGAAGGCAGAAAAAGCGACCAAATTTCGGTTGAATATCCCACGCGAGAAACAGCGGTAATTGTCCAAACCGTCGTCGGTTTAGCTGACGATTCTGTTGCCGGAATGCCGCACCGCATCGAACTCAGACTCAGGCAAAATAAGTGGGAAATTGTCTGGATTGGCCGACAATCGAAGTGTCAACCAAATCGCGGAGACCAAGATTGGGCAAGCGGCCGCTGTCAGTAGAAAGGTCGATCGGCTTTTTGCTTAAATTCATTCATCCCGCGTGGGTTGCGAGGAACCAAGCTAGGACTTGACGCTAGTCACGAAAAACAGACGCACAGAAAGATTCGCTACCCCTGCTTCCCGATAGAAATAAGTTATTCATTCGTAAGCCCCAGAAGCAGTCTGGGCTCGGCGTTGTTCCCTGGCTGCGCGACAATCTTAAAACTATTTTTGGTGTCGATCGCTCTTTTAGTCAAAAAGAGCGATCGAACTCACAAGTTTACTTACACATGATCAAATTTCCAGCCGAGATGAATCCGGCCACAGGGGCTGAAATCTCAACCCAATTGCGGTCTTCTCCATTCTTATCTTTCACTAACTGGAAATTCGGCACAAGCGTTACTTGACCGTTAGCTGCCACACCGCCTTTAACCACAGAAGTCTTGGAAGGCTCGGTGCGGATAGCTAGACCCCTCGGCGCTACGCGAGGTTCTACTTGGCGGCACAGACTTACGGGACCCGTTGCAGGTGCAGGCGCTGGTGCAGGCGCTGGTGCTGGCGCTGGTGCTGGCGCTGGTGCTGGTGCTGGTGCGGGCGCTGGTGCTGGTGCTGGTGCAGGCGCTGGTGCAGGCGCTGGTGCTGGTGCTGGTGCCGGTGCTGGTGCTGGTGCCGGTGCAGGACTTGGAGTCCGTGCCGGTGCAGGTGTCGCAGCAGGTGCAGGACTTGGACTCGGTGTCGGTGCAGGTGTCGCAGCAGGGGCCGGTGCAGGTGTCGCAGCAGGTGCCGGTGCTGGTGCCGGACTAGGGGAAGTTTGACTAATTGTGCTTGCTGTCGTGCACGAACCTAAATTAGCCTCGTTGTTGGGGTATCCGCTAGCTACATACCCTTTTACGGGAGCGGTAATTGGAATCCAGAGGCGGCCGTCGGAGGCTTTAACTGAAGTAGCGCCCTGGGAGAGCGTTACCTGAGTGTTAATTGGTACACCGCCAACTCTAGGGGATTTGGGGTCTGGGTTCTGGCGAACGGTCAAACCTTCTTTGGGAGTGACTTTGCGGCAAGTGTTGCCAGCTTGGGCTATTTGAAAGGTGGCGCTATTTTCAAATGAACTATTTTCAGCATCCTGACGGGCAGTGGATGTTGATGGGGTGGCAACATTTGCCGCATTTGCTTGCAAACTTCCGGCTGCGATCGCGATCGCGCCCAGCAATGCAGCGGGTTTGTTCCAGTAACTCAAGTTTTTCATCCGTTCAACTCCTCATCTGATCAAAACTATTATCTTTATTGCAGGTCAATATAGCAAAAAAATCGATTTGTCTTCCAGGAAAAAGCTCTACATAACATTTTTTATGCCTGTAAGTCAAGTTTTATCTATATAATTTATTTTTTGCTGAGAGTTAAGCCAACAAAAATTAAGCTGCTGCGCCTATAAATTGCTCGTTATGGCAGAGCGGGGGAGGGGGAGAAGACGAGAGGGGGAAAGCGGGAGAGTAAGGGAGTGGGAAAGTCAACTGTCAAAAGTTAACTGTTAACTATTTAAATGGGTGAGAGTTTACTAGGAATGCAAGTCATTTGTTGTCCGTCAAGATCTTGTCAGGTGTTCGTTAAACCATTTAGCTGCCAGTTGTTGCAGTTGAGTAATATTTTTCTGCATTTCCGGTGAATTCTTGGCAGCTTCGAGAGCGAGATGGTGCTTGAGATCCTCCAAGATTCTGAGTGACAGGCGATTGGTGCGATCGACCCCATCGTCCTAGTCGGGTGCCGCAAGCCGCATACAGTTCTTCGATCTCGCTGGCATAACTCAAATGTCGATCGCACCTTACTTAAAATTGCGGCAAACAGCGCAAATCGCTAGCATTGACCCGATGGGTGGCCTCAATTTGATAAAATCTTCCAAAACGGAAACCAATGGGCTTTAGGCAGGGTTGTGTTTTTGTGGCTAAAGCCGCCGCGCGATCGGCCAACTACAGTTGCTGTAGCTGTTTCCAAACAGTTTTGTTCCTGTGGAGACATTTCCATTAAGGATTCTAGTCGCAGCAACGCCGGCTTGTAGTTCCTCGACTTCGGGTGGCCTTGGTTCTGGCTCTTAAGTAAGGAACTTGGATGGTTTCTTTATATTTACTCGCTGACGCTTTACTTTGCCTGCTGCGGTTCGATCACCTGTCTGTTTAAAGATACAAAAGGCAGGTTGAGCCAACAAAATAGACAACCCGCACAAAACCTCCGAACAAAACCAGCCCGCTCAAATTAGAAACCAAATATTGGTGCAATTTCTGATTTAATTATATTGATATAGCAACCGCACTCGACAGTTAGAACGTTTTTTCTTGCTGAAACTAATGAGGTAGGTTCCTTCTGAAGGGGAGCATATTAATGAGAGTAAAAATCCTTTTTTGTGCGTGCGAGCTTCCCGCTCGCACGCACAAGAAAAGTAAAAGCACAACTGAGATTCTCTCTTCTTCTTTCTCTCTTAGATAGCTCAAGCTTTCTTCCTTCTGCTATACAATGACCAAAACGTTAAATATTTTTGCAGTGACAAAAACTACTAACAAAAAAGACGGCAAATCCTCTAAGTATCCCTTTGACGGTCTATCTTTAGACGATCGCAATCCCGACTTCATTGAGCTTTTGTTGCCAATCTGGGAATGGCTGTACCGCTACTATTTTCGCGTACAAAGCGACGGCTGGCACCACGTACCCGCGAACGGAAAAATGCTCGTTGTCGGTTCTCACAACGGGGGAATAGCCGCTCCAGATATGTTTATGTTCCTCTACGAATGGTTTCGCAGGTACGGCACGGAACGCTTGGCCTACGGATTGATGCACCCGACGATTTGGCAAGTTTCTCCTGATATTGCTAGCATGGCGGTTCAGTGTGGAGCCCTCAAGGCACATCCGAAAATGGCGATCGCAGCTTTGCGGAAAAATGCCGCAGTTCTCGTCTATCCGGGCGGCGCCCAAGATGTTTTTCGCCCCCACCATTTGCGCGATCGAATCTACTTTGCGGGACGCAAGGGATTTATCAAATTAGCATTGAGAGAAGAAGTGCCAATTGTACCGATTGTATCGCACGGTGCACACGATACTTTGATAGTTTTGGCAGATTTGTACGAACAAGTTAAGCAATTGCATGAATGGGGGATGCCGTGGTTGTTGGGCATCGATCCGGTGGTTTTTCCGGTGTATTTGGGATTGCCTTGGGGATTGAGTATTGGGCCTTTGCCAAACTTGCCTTTACCCGTGCAAATTCGGACTCGCGTGTGCGAACCGATTGTATTTGAGAGGTACGGTTCGGAGGCGGCGCGCGATCGCGATTATGTTGATGCTTGTTTCGATCGAGTTACCGCCCAAATGCAAGAACAATTAGATTGTTTGGCTGGGAATTGAGAATTGCACAAGTCTATATTAGTCTAGGATGCAGAAACCGATTTTTTTACCACAATATAGCGTAAAGCGCGAGAGGTATGGGTAAAAAATCCGGTTTCTTGAGTTTGGTAGCTAAGTCCTAACTACAAATAATTTGTGAAATAAATTATTAAATTTATTTCACAAAGCGACAAGAGGGGTACGAAATTGTATTTTACCCATCTTATTACGTGAAATACCAGAAAACCGCAGTCAAAAAGATCACGCTTTTTATCATGCAGGTTTGAGCAGACATAATATCAGCTTAAATAAACGTAGCTGAAAAGAGTTTCATTTGCGTTTATCTCCCTTCATCGGTACTGAAAAAATAGAATTGGCAAAAATAACCTGATTCTGTATAAACTCTTTATTTTAATTCCGCCTTCTGACTTCCGGTGACTAATTGCCCGATCGCCTTAAGCGCAATACTGGGAGAAAAAAGTACCGTCGGCGACTCAATCATGTGCAGAACTTCCAAAAAAGCTTGACAAACTTTAGCATCTCTGACGAGCAGTTTTAACACCAGATCCATGTAATCAATTGTCAGCCTCGTAGCGAGGTTTAGTTTTGCACCTTCACTTCCCGGATAGCGAGAATCCTGACTGATGGCAAATATCCAGGGAATAGTGTGTATTTTTGCTAGTTTTTGTTGAAATTGTCGTGCAAAGCCTGTTAAATCGCCCTCTGGATACTGCTTTCTTTGCTTTTGCAAACATTCATCTAGCATCTGAGCATCCAGCGCAGCAACCGTCATTCCCTGTCCGTATATCGGGTTAAAAGCGCAAACTGCATGACCGATAATTATTAAGTTTTCAGGGTAACGAGGGAGCCGCTCGTAGTGGCGCAAACGGTTTTCTGTACCTCGATAACTATAAACAGGTGTTATCGCTTCTGCGTCTTTAATTGCATCATAAATTGTCGGGGTTGGCAAAGTGCGGGCAAATTCTAGAAAACCTGCTTCGTCTGCGGGCGGATAATCGCGATCGCCCCCGATGAGAAGCACCTGCCAGCGATTGCCTTCGATCGGAAAAATTGCACCGCCACGGGTGCGAAATGGCGGTGCGGTTGGGGAGCATCCCGCTTTTTAACTAAGCAGAAATACTGAGTTTAATGTGGTTATTTAAATATGCACACCTGAGTCTT
>NZ_JAUBUI010000161.1:0-2584 GCF_036705385.1 Microcoleus sp. B3-A4
CGTGATGCTATATCTGCCCATTCTTGTGGCTTTTTCATGCCTTCTCTTGTTCCCCAATCAAAGACCTGAATCCTTACCATAGGAGTTACTTGCTGGCCTAGTTTCCATCCTACCTTTTCGCTAAATTCTTTAATTTCACCTTCGCAAGTTTTACAATTTAAACCGTTGCCCGCCTTCTGCCAAATCTCTAACTGCGGGGTCAAGCCGTATTTGTTATTGCTGTGTTGCATCCACAATTGGTCGATCGCGCGGAGGTTCGGACAAGACGTGGGGTTGTTGCGGAGTAGAGAGACGGTTTCGCGATCGGCGTCGTCCCATTTCTTAGCTTCTAATAAGGTTTGCAGTTGGCTGAATTCGCTGCTGGTTTCTTGGGCGCTAGCTGAAAAAGCTGGCTGCAAAACTGCAACAGATACGGCGATTAATGCTAGGGTTGTTTTTCCAAGTTTAAACATGATGCTCCTCCCAGTAAAAGTGATTTAACAAATGATTCGTTTTTAGTGCCTACCTCATTTAGAAGGGCAACCACAGGATTGCCCCTACGCTGGAGGTAAATCTAAAGCAACACAAAATCCGATTCAGTAATCGAACTATTCAACCCAGTGACTGTTGCCAAAAGTTGATTAGTTGAGGCAACTTTCAGCAGCGTTCCTCCCGCAGTTTGACTAATTTCTAACTGCTGGAAAGTCAAACCATTATCGATCGCAAATTTATCGATACCCACCTCAAAATCAAGCACCGTATCCGAGCCGCTACCTGGAGTTAACAAAAAGCGATCGCTCCCGCTACCTCCTGTCAGAAAATCATCGCCATTTTCACCGCTGAGGAAATCATCTCCCGCGCCCCCAAGCAAAGTATCATTGCCCTTACCGCCGTACAAACTATCATTGCCTGCACCGCCTTCCAAACTGTCTGTACCGCGGCCTCCAAATAAGATGTCATCGCCATCGCCACCTGTCAGCGTATCGAGTCCCCTGCCGCCGTAAATGCTGTCATTGCCAGCGCCACCATCGAGGGAATCACTAGCTTTTCTGGCACTGATAAAATCGTTACCGCTGCCGCCGATTAAAGTGTCGCTATCATCAGTACCGACAAGATTTTTGCCCTCATCACCGAGAATTTCAGGAGAAGTATTGACCACTTCAATATCGCCTTGCACGATCGGAGTAGGGGCTGGAGTAGGGGCTGGAGTCGGTAGTGGATTTCCTTGAATTTTGGCAGTTAAAAATTCGCCAGTATTTTCGGAAACTACCTCGGCGATGGGTTTTGTGCCAGCCGCCGCTTCTTCGAGGGCGATCGAACTTTCACCTAATGTTACCTTTTGGACTTTGGCAATTTCCGAGGGAATAAACTCAGGCAAAAAGTTAGATTTAACTTTATCCGTGCTTTGATTTGCCTCAGCCATTACCTTCGCAGCTTCCGGGGCAATTTGGGAAAGTTTTTCAGTGTTGAGATTGGTGTCAATTTCTTTGACCTTGGCAACAGATTGCTGGATAATGCTTTCTACCTGTGCCGCATCGCTCACATCCAGGGAACCACCGGATTTAATTTTACTGTTAATTGCCCCGACAACAGCTTTGACGATCGCACCATTATCAGCCGTAGATGCACCGTCTATCAGGCTGCTGGTTTGGGTAATGACGTTTTGGACTTTTGTCATGGCGACTAGAGTTTCAACGCCACCCGCTTCATTTTTGGCTGTAGAGGCGATCGGATCTAAGTCGATCAAGTCAACTCCCGCAGGAATAGACAGAGTAGATTTAACTTTTGACTCGGCTTCACTCTGCGTCATTCCCCCAGCCATCAAATCAGTTACCAAACTGGTTAACAAAGTGACAACATTAGCATCCGCAGGTGCAGCAACAGGCGTTTCCAGTGGCAAACCTGTCGCAGTATCCGTCCCGCCAAAAGCAACTAAATTGCCTTCATCTGCATCGATTTTCCCATTTTTATTTTTGTCGAAACTCTCCAAGGGAATATCGAGCTGATATGCACCGTTAAAGTCAGTAGTAGTTGATGGTTCGTTACTATCTTTAATGCCATTTTTGTTAGCATCTAGGAAGATGGTTGCACCGGAGATGTAACCATCAATAACCAAGCCTTCGCTCAAACTAGAAATTGTCTGAAGAGGCTCGTCATCGTCATTATTGGTAACGAAAACAATTGATGTAGTTAACCCGGAGTAATTGGGATCGGCGCTAACAGCAGGGTCGGCAATAATACTGTAATTTTGATTTCCATCAAATACAATATCATCAACGCCTTCTACCGTCACCCTCTGCTCTAGATTCCAATTAGTAGAATTGAAGGTAACAGTTGGCCGGGAAATTACTCCTTCTCCCACACTATTGCTACCAAAATTAATACTCACATCAGCAGTAGGTTGGCTGCTGAGTTTGATAGTGAATTGGTCTGTGCCACCTGTTTCTGTAGTGACTAATCCCGATGTTGGATTAATAATAATCTCTGGACTTGCAAGTACCAGTGGGGGCGTCACTTCTGTCGGCGTCGGCGTCACTTCTGTCGGCGTCGGCGTCACTTCTGTCGGCGTCGGCGTCACTTCTGTCGGCGTCGGCGTCACTTCTGT
>NZ_JAUBUI010000161.1:2684-4390 GCF_036705385.1 Microcoleus sp. B3-A4
CGGCGTTGGCGTCACTGGCGTCGGCGTCACTTCTGTCGGCGTCGGCGTCACTTCTGTCGGCGTCACTTCTGTCGGCGTCGGCGTCACTGGCGTCGGGGTGACTGGCGTTGGCGTCACTGGCGTCGGCGTCACTGGCGTCGGCGTCACTGGCGTTGGCGTCACTGGCGTCGGTGTCGGTGTCGGTGTCGGTGTCGGCGTAGTGTCGTTATCGTCGATCGCCACTGTCACCCCTGGCACCGAAATTTCCTTATACTTAGCATCAGTGCTGGTTGCAGTGTGAGTAATATTAGCGCTGCCTGTACCTTCGGCAACTGTATCGTCAACAGCTTTTACCGTAACGGTTTGAGCAACATTCCAATTATTTGGAGTGAAAGTCACAGGGGCGATCGGCTCAATCCGATCGCCTGTTGTGAGATTGATAGTTACAGGGGCGATCGGCGGCGACGTTAATTTGATATTGTAACGGCCATTCGCGCCGCCTTCTGTAACTTTCGTTTCGGTAAGACTAACAGAAACACCAGCCGTATCATTGTCCTCATTGCCGCTACCATCGGCGACATCATCGTTGTTGTTGAGCAAAACCGAGACGCTGTTAGATTCTTCATTATTGTTTGTCGTAGTTAAGTCTGTCTTGCCGTCAGCATTAAAGTCCCCAACAGCAATGATAAAGGGATCTTCCCCAGCCGAAAAGTTGGCGGGCGCACCAAAACTGCCCGTACCATTTCCCAACAAAATGGAGATACCACCATCGCTCGTCACAGCTAAGTCTGATTTGTTATCGCTGTTAAAGTCCCCAACAGCAACACTATTGGGAAAGTCCCCCGCATTAAAGTTAGTGGGAGCCCCAAAGCTGCCTTTCCCTGTCCCCAACAGGATTGATACGTTTTTAGATTCGCCGATGTTTGTTACAGCTAAATCTGGCTTGTTATCCCCATTGAAGTCCCCTGTAGCGAGCCCGATCGGATCGTTCCCCGCCTTAAATTTAGTAGGAGTCCCAAAGCTGCCTGTCCCTGTCCCCAACAGGATCGATACATTATCAGAAGAGTCTATGAAAGCTAAGTCTAGCTTGCCGTCAGCATTAAAGTCTTCCACGGCGAAAAACCGCGAATTCGACCCATTAACATTAAGGTTAGTAGGAGCCCCAAAGCTGCCTGTACCAGTTCCTAACAGGATCGATAGATTGTTATTGCCTATCGTAACTAAATCTAGCTTGCCGTCGCTGTTAAAGTCACCCGCACCAACACCACGGCCAAAATCTGACTTCCCATCAGCTTCCCCCGTCTCAAAGCTCGTGGGAGTGCCAAAGCTACCTGTGCCATTTCCCAACAGGATGGCTACTTCACCTACATCTGCGCTGTCCCTCTTTACAGAAGCTATGTCGAGGTTGCCGTCGCTGTTAAAGTCCCCTAATGCCAGACTTATGGGCGTAAAGCCGATGTTAAAGTTGTTGGCAGTGCCAAAGCTGCCAGTGCCTGTCCCCAACAGAATCGAGATGTTGTTAGTTCCTTGATTCGCTGTGGCGAGATCGGGCTTACCGTCTTTGTTAAAATCTGCTACAACAACGTCACTCGGCCCTTCGCCGACAGGGAAGCTGGTTGCGGTACTGAAGATAGACATGATTAATTTACCGTAAGGATTCAGGTAAAAAATAGTTCATTGAGAGCCGAAAAATATGGTAATGTAGTCAGATGAGCGAAAAGCCAGAG
>NZ_JAUBUI010000162.1:0-4291 GCF_036705385.1 Microcoleus sp. B3-A4
TCGATAGTTGCTTTAAGTCGGGGAGTTTTTCCATTCCTTTATCTAATGTCTATCTCGTCTTCTTGTCAAGGGGGTTGAGCAATTACCTTAACTTTAACCCAAAATATGCTACAGTTATCTCCGACTAATTTTTATGTAGTTTATTATAGTTTATAAGTATTATCAATGGCAAGAGGTTTTAGTAAAGCTGTAACTTCCCAACAAAAACAAACAGATTCATTGTCTTCAATGAATATTTTAAATACCTGTTTTTTAGAACATTTTGCCAATTTAAAGGACCCAAGGATAGAAAGAAGTAAAGAACACTTACTCAAAGATATCATCGCGATTGCGATTCTAGCTGTCATCAGCGGTGGAGACGGATGGGTGGCAATAGAAGCCTATGGTAACGCCAAATATGAATGGTTGAAAAGCTTTCTAGGATTACCGAATGGTATACCATCTCATGACACATTTAGTCGAGTATTTGCCCGAATTGAACCACAACAGTTTCAAGAATGTTTTTGGAGTTGGGTAAATGCAATAGTCGGGGAATTAGAACTAAACGTGATTGCCTTTGATGGCAAAACAATGAAACAATTTTATGACCGAAATGACCAGCAAAAAGCGCTACATATAGTTACTGCCTGGTCTTCATCTCATCAATTAGTTTTAGGACAAAAAAAAGTGGATAAAAAATCTAATGAGCTGACAGCAATCCCAGCATTAATAGAAATGTTAGAAATTGCCGGAAGCGTAATAACCATAGATGCTATGGGCTGTCAAAAAGACCTAACCTCTCTGATTGTCAAGAAAAAAGGAGATTATGTTTTAGCTTTAAAAGGGAATCAAAAACTTCTGTACAAAGCCGTAAAAGAATGGTTTGAAGAAGATCAATAAGAAGATTATTTAGGCAGAGACTACAATTATTATGAACAAGTAGAAGCGGGACATAATCGAGTGGAAAAAAGACAAGTCTGGACTGTTGATGTATCCGAGTTACCACCTCTGCATAATCAAGAATTATGGACGGGATTAAAAACAGTTCTCATGATAGTTAGTGAACGACGGCTGTGGAATAAGACCACGACTGAATCTCGTTTTTACTTGAGTAGTTTAAGCAGTAATGCTGAAAAAATTGCCCTAGCGATCCGCAGTCATTGGGGCATTGAAAATAGCTTACATTGGACACTCGATGTTACATTTTGCGAAGATGAAAGCCGGATTCGCAAACAGAACTCTCCCGAAAATTTTGCACTTTTACGTCGTTTAGCCATCAATTTACTGAAACAAGAAAAAACTTCTAAACACAGTCTAAAAATGAAACGGTATCGAGCGGCAATGGACAATAATTATTTAGTTAAAATTTTAAACTCTGCCAGTTAATGCTCAAAATCTAACACCTATCTAAGAAGGAAAATTATCCGGCTTTAAGAACTTCAGAAAATTTTAAGGTTCTGATTTAATCTGCTCAAATCGGGTTAAAATTAAAAATTTTAAGAAGGTTATTTAGTTATTTAGTAATGCACAAATTCAGGGTTTTGTCAAATTAATTTAGATGCGTTTACCCTGGCTCTTTGCCGAATGTCTGGATGTTCATGCTCTTTTAATGCTTGTTGCAGAGTTTCCTTGGTCTCGGAACTGAGGAAGTTTTTAGTAGGCATTGACTTTTTATAAATATCATTATATTGTACTATACAATATGCGTTTTAGATGCTGAACAGCTTAGAATAAAACATAAATTTCAAGGTAAGGTAGGGGGGTAAAATAGAAAAATAAGAAAGCAAGTTTCTCTCACTTTTGGTGAAAATTGCGAGCGAGGGCTGTTTTTCATTATAGCCGAAAATACATCAAGTTATTTATTTTTCATTCCTAAAAACGCAGCATCTTCCATACCGACTGCGGTGATTTTGTCCTTATGCGGATAAAGTTTCTCAAAGAAATTGCAGTCTTCCCGGCGGTCGGAAGTTACCCCTACATCCAACACGGTTGTGTCGGCGCTGGGATTGGCTAATGCCATAAGCAAATCGAACATTTGTTGACGGGCGTACCAAGATACTTTTGTTGCGAAACCGCCTAGCTTGGGGCCAACATATTCGCTGGAGTTGTTTTCAGCTACTGTCATATAATTTTAGGTTTGAGATGAACTGACAAGCTGCTTGAAGCGCGATAGTTTGCGCTCCATTTAACACAGCATTTGGGCAATTTAAATCATCTTTCCTGAAATTTGTAACAAAACTGTACTTTTAAGTGTTTTATCTGCGCTTCAAGCTCAGCACGCTGAGAAAAAAGCTGGACAGAACCATCTGCAAACCGACAGTCAGGCAAGTGAGGGAGGGAATAACCAAACGCAGAGTTTTAGAAGGGTCTAGAGAACCGAAAGCTGTTTCCTTCCAGATAGTTAATGACAAGAACGAGCCAACTATTCCGATTAATATCAGCGTGACTCCGACAATCAATCCTGTCTCTAGGGTGACATAGCGAAATATTTTGTTGAGTTTCGGGTCTTCGGGCAGCAGTTTTTCACTGATGGCAAAAACTTTGGTGAAGAAAGCGAAAGTTACTGCTTGAAAACCGATGATAATTGCGATCGCAGCATACAGCAGCGTATGCACGTCAAAGCTGATACTCCCAATATTTTGAGTACCGGGCAACAGCCAAATGCCCACTATTAGACCCACAATCATCAGGAAAACACCCGGATACAAGAACAGCCATCGGGGACTGTAAAGCAGCAGAAATCGCAAGTGTCGCCAGCCATCCCGCCAAGTTCGCAGGTGGGGCGGACGGCTGCGGCCATCGGGATAGAGTACGGTTGGGACTTCTGTGATTCGCAACTTGTACAGAGAGGCTTTAACGACCATTTCGCTGGCAAATTCCATCCCGGTTGTTTGCAAGTCGAGTTTCAAAATAGAGTCTCTCCTGAAACCCCGCAATCCGCAGTGAAAGTCGCCTGCAGGACTCGAGAAGAATAACTGCCCCACCCAAGTAAGTACCGGATTCCCTAAGTATTTGTGCAGTGGTGGCATTGCCCCCGGTTTGATGCCCCCTTGAAAGCGGTTTCCCATCACTAAATCGCACCCTCCCCGCAATTTTTCGACAAAGGCGCCGAGGTTAGAAAAGTCGTAGCTGTCATCGGCATCGCCCATAATGATATAGACTCCGCGCGCCGCGATTATGCCACCCATCAGGGCGCTACCGTAGCCCTTGGCTGCCACAGGTACCACTCTGGCTCCCATTCTCGTAGCGATATCTTGAGAACCGTCAGTGCTGCCGTTGTCTGCTATGATGACCTCACCGGCAATATCAAGTTCGCGCAGCGATTTCAGCGCCTTCTCTATGCAGACTTCTAAAGTTTCTGCCTCGTTGAGGCAAGGCATGAGTATCGATAATTCGAGAGTGTATGCCTCGCTTGCGTTAGTCTCTTCTGCCATATGTTTGTTTCACTCTTGTTTGCGATCGACATTACTTGTATTTCCAGTATGTATGTTTAAAATATGGGTGGCTAACAAAACTCAATAAAACTTAATCAAAGCTGTTTAGGAGAGTTTTTTGCGGGCCATTCTCGAACTGTAGTATTATGTTGGTGAACTCATGAATAGAGGCGTTTTTCTGGTTTTGCTTGCTGCCATTTTGTGCAGCGTCCTGGGTCAATTTACTCTGAAGGCTGGAGCTAAAGTTTTAGGGCCGATCGGCGCTGCTAATTTAGTTGAAAAAGTTATAGCAATGGCTACTCAGCCTTTGATAATAGCAGGTCTTTCTCTGTACGCAATTTCTTCTATCGGTTTTATCGTAGTTTTGTCCCGCGCTAACATTAGCATAGTCTCGCCTTTACTGTCAATTAGTTACCTGTTTACTGTTTTGGGTGGCAAAATTGTATTTAACGAGCCGTTGCCGCCACTACGATTAGTAGGTGTGGCGCTAATTATGACGGGAGTAATTTTTGTCCTCAGAGGTCAAGCAGGGGGTGCGCCTGGGGGCAGTTAGCGATTACTTTTGACATTGACGCTTGAGTGCGAAATTGATAACTTAACTCGAAGGGTGCGTCTAAGCGTTCTGTTATTAGATAGATCCAAGAACCTACAACTTGTGGGCGAACCTTTTGAAAAATATAGAAAACGCAAATCGAGACAGGATTTGTGCAGGTACACTATATTTGTGCCTGCACAAATACGAAGGCTACTAATTGACACAATATGGCTTCACAACTTGGTGAGGATTTAATTAAAACCGTATAAGAGTAATCCAAGGAAAAAATGATCCAAAATCAGGGATACTAAGAGAATAATTAATGTGCAATCTGCTGTATGTC
>NZ_JAUBUI010000163.1:0-4256 GCF_036705385.1 Microcoleus sp. B3-A4
TGGCTGGCATACATTATAACTAATGAGCGCTTATTCTATATTTAGATTATACAATCTAGCTGCGTATCAGCTTATCATCAAGCAGCTTACTTATGAATTTGCTCTCCAGCAAACCCATACTGTTGCAGAGAGTGTATTTTTTATTCCTTGGTATTACACAGCAGAACCTGAGCCTGAGCCTTTGGGAGAAACTGAACAAAGCCTAGATATTAAAGGAATACAAATATTTAAGGCTAACTTTTTTCTTATCCAAAAGCTATACCTGGAAAACTTATGAATCAGAAAATAAATATTATAGGAATTTGCCCTGAAACTCTACTTTTCCAAAGCATTTATGTTCCTCTAATTTCCTTTAAAAATGAAGAACAAAAAAAAGCTGCTGAGGATTACATAACTGGGGAAGCAAGTAATTTTTTTGATATATTGTTGAAAGGTCAAAAAGTGAAACCACTAGCTTATCCACTACTTATCACAGAATTGGACTTTAAAAAAATTGATATGAGCTATTTTTATGAAAATCTCTTCTACGATTTGGAGCGAAAGCCTGATGGAAAGTTAGAAGCAAAAATAAAATGGGGTATCACTTTTGACGTAAAATGCGCTCCTATTGAGTTAAGTTCTGGTAGCGAAAAATCTCGTGGCTTTGGTCATAAAATAGCAGATAAAAATGGTAATGGTCGCCCATATCGTCGATATGGCACTATAGACATAAATAGAAAGCCAGTTTTTTACTACATTTACTTTACGCTTCAAGAAATACTGGACGTGATTAAACAATTACCAAACTCTTAAAAGTCAATAGTCCGGACACTTTTTATATGGCTGAATGGCTTATTCCATAGGACTTTGAAGCGAGTGTGGATAATTAAATCAATGTCACCTCTACCCCTGACTTGCATTTAATTCGACTTTTTTATGATGCTTGCCCTGTAAGGCTTGTAGTATCGTTCCAAAAACTGTCCGGAGTATTGAAAAGTCATAGCCTTACCAACTCGTGACTACATTCAAAAAGGCAACCGCAATTTAATTAATGGCAGTGCGGTTTGAAGATCTTGGCCGATCGCACTTCACAAAAAAAGTGCGATCGCCCTCCAAGATTATTCTTTCCAGTAACGGGTTAAAATCCGAATCACCTCACCCGCTATCGGCGATGGTAGAGGCGGGCTCCATTCCCCAACTTCTGCAAAACCTAAAACGTGCAACAGATTAACGATGCTGTCTACGGCTTTTGGAACGCCACACAACAGCAAACGAATCGGTTGCTTACCTTGAGGTACGTCAGGAATTTCTTCCCGGAGCAGTTCGGGAACCGACTTTGGCGGTGATATCATAGAGTTTCCTCCTAAATATGGGAGTTCAAGCCCCCACCGAACGATTGCAACTCTGAGCGGTGGGGGTTTGGTTTTTGGGTGTTTAGACTACTATAGCATAAACTAGATTGTGGTGTGCTACCTTGGCTTAAAAAAGCTCTAAAAAATTTGCAGTCAGCTAAAATGACATGGTGAACACGCTACCCCCAAACAATGTGAGTCCTGCAAAATCTCCCAGAGTTGCCTTTTACCCGCCGCCCGAAATTAAGGAGAAATTAGAGAAGCTGGCGAGCATTGAGCGTCGTTCGATGTCCCAAATGGCATTACTTTTGGTGGAGGAAGGGCTCGAAAGAGCGCAGAAGGAAGGGAGGTTCAATGAATCCAAAGACGATTAAGCCGCTGGAACAGGCAGGATGCCTGTTCTGGAGAATGGTGCTTGATGTGGGTTCACCCCCAAACATATGCGTTAACCTAGTTGACTACAACTTGTACCGCACTCCCCAACTAAATTCATGCTTCCCCGCATCAAAGAATTAGCCGCCACCCTAGCACCCCGCTTAATCGAAATTCGCCGCCACATCCACTCCCACCCCGAACTCAGCGGCCAAGAATATCAAACCGCAGCCTATGTAGCCGGAGTTCTCGCATCCAGCGGAGTCCGCGCGATCGAAGGAATCGGCAAAACAGGAGTGCTCGGCGAACTCAAAGGCAACAGCAGCGAGTCCCGCTGGCTGGCAATTCGCACCGATATGGACGCTTTGCCGATTCAAGAACGCACTAACTTAGAATTTGCCTCCCGCAACGAGGGAGTGATGCACGCCTGCGGCCACGACATCCACACCACCGTCGGTTTGGGCGCAGCAATGATATTGTCTCAGCTAGGGGAAAAATTGCCCGGTCACGTCCGCTTCTTGTTTCAGCCGGCGGAAGAGATTGCCCAAGGTGCTCAATGGATGATTAAAGATGGGGCGATGCAAGATGTTGACGGCATCCTCGGAGTGCACGTTTTCCCGACGATTCCCGGCGGTTGCGTGGGTATCCGGCACGGGGCACTGACGGCGGCGGCAGATGACATAGAATTGATTGTGATGGGCGAATCCGGCCACGGTGCGCGTCCCCACGAGGCGATCGACGCAATTTGGATTGCTTCTCAGATAATTACCACTTTGCAGCAGGCAATTAGCCGCACGCAAAATCCTTTGAGGCCACTGGTTTTGACGATCGGGCAAATTAACGGCGGACGAGCGCCGAACGTGATTGCCGATCGAGTAAAATTATTGGGAACCGTGCGATCGCTCCATCCGGAAACCCACGAAAACCTGCCGGCTTGGATCGAACAAATTGTCTCCAGCGTTTGCGGGACTTACGGCGCTAAGTACGAACTCACCTACAAGCGCGGCGTGCCGGGAGTCCAAAACGACCCAAAACTCACGCAATTAGTCGAAACTGCGGCTTTAGAAGCTTTAGGTCGATCGCGCGTCCAGATTTTACCAGAACCATCCCTCGGCGCGGAAGATTTTTCGATGTACTTAGAACACGCACCGGGAACCATGTTTCGCTTAGGAGTGGGACTGACTGACAAACCGAACTATCCCCTCCATCACCCGCAATTTGAGGTCGATGAAGCAGCCATCGTCACCGGCGCTGTCACCTTAGCCTATGCCGCCTACCAATATTGGAAACAGCATCCAGGTTCACACTAATAGTCTTCGACGTATGGGTGGTCAGCTAACTAACCGTAGGGTGCTTAGCCGGAAAAATGTTTAGTCTCTAGTAAAAACATTCAGCCCTGACCCACCCTACAATAACTACAAAAACTAATTTATAAAATTTTATGAATCTAGATTTCGATCGATTCTGCGACGCCTGCAACCCCAGTCACTCCCTGATATTGGGCAATGCCGAAGATCAGCGCTACTACATTGATTTTGCTGAGGTGCGTGGCGGAAAAGTTATTAACATACTCAAACGGACAATTACCCGTCTGGCACGAGATAAACCGACTTGCCAATTGTTTACCGGACATATTGGTTGTGGCAAGTCTACTGAATTGTCGCGACTGGAAAAAGAGTTGACAGATGAGGGGTTTCATGTAGTTTACTTCGAGTCAACACAAGACCTCGATGAAATGGATCTCGATTTGACGGATATCATGTTAGCGATCGCACGGCGAGTCACGCAAAGCTTGGAAGAGGGCAAAATTTCCTTGCAGCCCCAGGGCTTTAAAGAATTATTAAAAAACAGTTGGAATTTTTTACAGACTCCTGTGACTTTAGAAGCTGAAGGAGAACTTTTTGGCAATAAAGTTAAGGGCAATACAGAGGGAAATCTGGAATTTTCTTTACCTTTAGGCATCGCCAAAATCACTGCCAAAACTAAAAGCAATCCCGACTTGCGATCTAAACTGAGACAGTACATGGAACCGCAAGCTAATAAAATGTTAGAACTGATTAATCAAGAAATTCTTGATGTAGCAATTAATCAGCTAAAGCAGCGGGGGAAAAAAGGATTGGTGGTGATTGTTGACAACTTAGACAGGATAGTTTCTCGACCCAATGCAGCGGGGCGACTGTTGCCAGAATATATCTTTATTGACCGGGGCGATCAGTTGCGGAAAGTGAATTGCCATTTAGTTTATACCCTGCCGCTAGGATTGATTTTTGGCAATGAAAGTGAAATTTTGAAAAATCGCTTGGGAGGGGGAGTTGACCCGAAAGTTTTGCCGATGGTACCAGTAAAGAATAGAGGCGGGAGCAAATGTGTTGAGGGGATGAATTTGCTGCAGCGCATGGTGATGTCGCGGGCTTTCCCTGATGTGTCGCCAGAGGAACATATTACATTAATTACCGAAGTTTTTGACAGTCCTGAAACGTAAGGATTCAGGTCTGAAAAAGGGGAATGAGCTCAGGCCGAGCCAAGTCACAAGAATGGGCAGAAATAGCCTCA
>NZ_JAUBUI010000164.1:0-4152 GCF_036705385.1 Microcoleus sp. B3-A4
GGTTTAACAAACTTTCACTGGTGGCCTCAAGTTCCAGTTGCTGCTTAATTATGGGTAAGCACCCGGACATGATATCACTTGTAGTTCAGCGCGTTTGTTTCCTCGCCGAACTCCGCTCTTAGCTTGAGCTTCCTGATACCATTCTTTCATCCTTTGCCGTACGGTGTTGAATTTTTCTTGGTTCAGTGTGGCAATGAACTGGGACAGTCTTGTCAGGCTACTCGATTGCGTCATTACCATCCCAAAACTCCAAGTTGCTAGCCCTGATGCTTGAGGTAGGGTTAGCTCTGGCAGATGATAGCTGACAATGCTCATCCACTGTTTCAGGTAGTGATTTTTCAGCATAAGTCTCAAAGCTAGATGGTGGGCTGACCCGTCCAGTCTCTATATCTGTTGTTCCTCTTCATTGTAAAAAACCTACACTTGTAAGCCCCAGGTCACCCAGTCAAGTGGCAACCCTTATGCGGTCTACTTTAGAGGCCTCTTTGTCACCCCCCCAGAACCAGACCCAGATTCCATCAGCCATTACACAAATGGTGAGCGTGCTGGTGGTAGCTGGGTTTTGTTCGCCATCATAAACGGAGTAAGTAACCCGGAGTGGGTATTATAGATTTGTGTGCTAGTTGCAAGAAAATATGGACGTATTTGCGACTTATAAAACCACTTTGGACTTAATTTGGGCTTAATTTTTGTTTAAGTCCCGCTAGAAGTACGATCGCCCTTGGGCCTCTATTCCAAAAGCCGAATAACAAAATCCCCGACTTCTTTAAGAAGTCGGGGATTTAACCGCGATCGCATTTTAGGTTAGGCGTTTCGCCTGTTTTTACGCCAACACTGGCACGGGTTGCGGCCAACGACCCATGACTTTACCAAT
The DNA here is from genome assembly GCF_036705385.1 of Microcoleus sp. B3-A4. Taxonomy (NCBI): domain Bacteria; kingdom Bacillati; phylum Cyanobacteriota; class Cyanophyceae; order Oscillatoriales; family Microcoleaceae; genus Microcoleus; species Microcoleus sp. B3-A4. The sequence goes on from NZ_JAUBUI010000164.1 coordinate 875, forward strand.
CACCGCCAATTCTTCCATCAACTTGTCGAACTGATCCGGTGTTAAAGATTGCGGTCCGTCAGACAAAGCTTTTTTGGGATTCGGGTGCACTTCAATCATCAGCGAATCAGTACCAGAGGCGATCGAAGCAAACGCCATTGACGGTACAAACTGCGCCCAACCGGTGCCGTGACTAGGGTCAACCATAATCGGTAAGTGAGTCAGAGTCCGCAATACTGGCACTGCCGACAAATCTAGCGTATTGCGTGTATATTGCCTGTCATAGCCGCGAATTCCGCGCTCGCACAAAATCACGTTCGGATTGCCAGAAGCCATGATATACTCAGCAGCCATCAACCATTCTTCAATGGTGGCGGAGATGCCGCGCTTCAGCAAAACGGGTTTATCTTGAGCTCCGACTTTCTTCAACAGTGAGAAATTCTGCATATTTCTCGCCCCGACTTGGATCACGTCGGCTACTTCCACGATCGCACTTAAGTCGGCCGCATCCATAACTTCTGTGATAATTCCCAAACCGCTAGCTTCCCGGGCCGCCGCTAGCAATCCCAAAGCACTCTCGCCGTGGCCTTGGAAAGCGTAGGGGGAAGTTCTCGGTTTGTACGCCCCACCACGGAGAAAATGAGCTCCAGCAGCTTTGACGCGCATTGCCGTTTCCACAATCATTTCTTCGTTTTCGACCGAGCAAGGGCCTGCTACGATCGCGATCGGGTGATGCAAGCCGATCATCACAGTTCCTAAAGGAGTAGCAACTTCTACTGTGCTGGCTTCTCCTTGGCGGTACTCGATAGAAGCGCGTTTGTAGGGTTTTTCCACGCGCAGCACTTCTTCAATCCAGGTGCTCATTTCGCGCAGTTGCAGAGGTTCGAGCTCGGCGGTGTCGCCTACCAAACCCATGACAACTTTGTAACGGCCGACGATTTTTTCTGGTATCAAACCCCAGTTAGTGCGGAGGTCTTCGTCTAGTCGATCGATCTCGGCTTCTGGAGTGCCGGCTTTCATTACAATAATCATATTTTTTTTGCCTTTTTAGTTGGGCTAGAAACGGATGATGACTCTGATGCACTGAGAAAAATAGATGCAATGGCGATCGAGAATCTATTTATATCAGTATTATTAGCATTGTTGTGGGGCGGGTTCTTGTTCCCTCCCCAAATACAAACTCTAGATGGTTAACATTTTAGTTGTTAGCTAATGACTAATAACTAATAACTAATGACTAACTTTTTGGCTTGGCGGCGCGCCACGCTTCTCGCATCCGTCCAAAATTGGTATTAAATTCTTCCCACCCCAGAGTGCTTCCTGAAATTTCTTCATCCCAGGAAGCGGAGAGGACTCCGTAGCTTAATCCCAGAACGCCTAGACCAAAACAGCCCATGCTTACCAGCAATACTGCTGTGTTGGGCAGATCGAACAAGCCTTTGCTGACTACCAAATAGCTGACAAAAAATGTGCAAATTCCCAGGATTGTCGGTATGCCGCAGAATACCGCTATGCGAGATATCATGCGTTGGCTGACTACTTCTGGGATGGATTGCGACTGTTTTCCGGTTTTGTTAGCTTTTGGCTGCTTGTCGGCAGAATCCGGCTCTAAGGCTAGGCTTGCTTGGGGTTCTGGGGGCTTTTTAGGCGTTTTTTTACGATTTGTTGCCGGTTCAAAGGGCAAGCGCTTGCGGGGTGGTTCGGAGGACATATTTTATCTCTAACCTGAAATCTCGAACATTTTTCAATAAGTCTTGGTGTTTGTCCAAGATTAAAGAATATTGTCGCAAATTTTGGCTTTGGTGTTTAGCCGCGAATGCCTAGACGGGCAATCAATGCTTTGTAGCGATCGACATTTTCTCTTTGGATGTATGCCAGCAGGCGCTTGCGGCGGCTGATCATCATCATCAAACCGCGCCGGGAGGCGAAGTCTTTTTGGTTGATTTTCAGGTGGGCGCTGAGTTTTGTGATGCGATCGGTCAGCATGGCGACTTGGACATCTGCTGAGCCGGTATCGGTTTCATGGGTTTGGAAGTCGCCCATGATTTCTTGTTTGCGCTGTTGTGTAAGAGCCATGAATTGATTTTAGTTTTTTTTGTACGATTGTCACAATCTCCTATGTTATCACAGGGGAAGCATAACAACGATAAAATTTTTGCCAGGGATGGGTTTGTTGGCCCGGCGGAATTTGGGTTTTTATTCCCGGTTTCGGGATCGGGTAGGGGATTATCGGCTCAAATAGGCGATCGCCTCACGTATCCAATCATCGGCATTCGCTTTGGCGGACAAAGTGCTGTCTTGACTGAGGGTTTGCAGCGCTTGCAAGACTTCAGCCGCAGTGTACCCCATCGCCAGCAGGATCATCTCGACTTCTTCTTGAATAGCTGGGGGGACTCCGGCGGCGACTGAAGTTGTCAAACCTGCTTGCTGTCGCCATTCCGAGAGTTTGCTTTTGAGTTCCAGGGCGAGACGTTCTGCGGTTTTTGTACCCACGCCCGGAGTTTTGGCGAGGATGCGGGTGTTACCGCCGACGATCGCCTGGACTAAATCTTGTAATCCTAAAGTATCGAGAAGTGCGATCGCCAGTTGAGCACCCACACCGCTGACACTTGTCAACTGCCGAAACAAATCGCGTTCGGCCGCGCTGCCAAAACCGTACAAGACGATTTGGTCTTCTTTAACTTGCTGGTGGGTAAAAATTTGGGCGACTTCGCCGGATGCTGGCAATTGACCGGTCACGCGGGGCAAAATTTGGATTTCATAGCCAATTTGATTGACTTCCAGAGTCAATATGACGCGGTTGCTGCCTTTGGCGATATCGGCGACTGTGCCTTTGAGATAGCTAATCATAGGGTTAATAATACACCGCTATGGGCTTTCATCAAAATCGCCGATGATGCAGCAGATGGAGTTGAGGCTGATATCTGCGCGATTCCCTACCCTTCACCGAACCCCTGCGAAAAGATAGCTTCGCTTCAGGGATTTTGAGTATATGGTTAACAAAAGTACGATCGACGGCTATTCAACTTGAGCGATCGTGAGATCGTCTAAAATCTAAAATCTCAAATCGATCGATTCTCTCCCACACATCCGAGATTCATCTGGTTGTTCCGGCTTTGGCTTGCTGCAACGATCTTCTGAGACGGGCTTTTACTTCTGCAACTAAAGTATCGCTGGGGTCTTCTTCAGCTTCATCTGTAGGCTCCTGAAAAAGGACTATGATTCAATGGCACTGAAAAAGTGAACTCAAAAAAATCTGTAAGGCAATATATATATAGATCATTGCCTTACAAACACAA
>NZ_JAUBUI010000165.1:0-4137 GCF_036705385.1 Microcoleus sp. B3-A4
ATTGGTTAGATAGGATGCTTTTTACAAAGGGTATACTTAGCTATTTTACTATGGTTGTACTACCGGACATGATATGACACGGCTTTTATTCAATAGAAATCAGATTACCTCCATCCCAGATACAATCGGGCAATTGTCGAACCTGACCAAGCTTTACCTCCGTGAGAACCAGATTACCTCCATCCCAGATGCAATCGGGCAACTGTTAAATCTGACAGAGCTTGACCTCTATAAAAATAAAATTACTTCCATCCCAGAGGCGCTTCGGCAACTGTCTAAGCTGACATACCTTGACCTCAGTGGCAATCAGATAACCAAAATCCCAGAAGCGCTCGGCCAACTGTCCAATCTGACAGAGCTTAACCTTAGTAACAATGAGATTACCTCCATCTCAAGCGCGCTCGGACAACTGTCGAATCTGACACGGCTTGACTTCAGTAGGAATCAGCTTACCTCCATCCCAGAGGTGTTCGGGCAACTATCGAATCTGACATGGCTTGACCTCCGTAGAAATCAAATTACTTCCATCCCAAAGGCGCTCGGGCAATTGTCGAATCTGACAGAGCTTTACCTTAGTGACAATCAGATTACTTCCATACCAGAGACGTTCGGACAACTGTCGAATCTGACCAAGCTTTACCTCGGTGATAATCAGATTACCTGCATCCCAGAGGCACTGGGGCAATTGTCGAATCTGAGAGGGTTTTACCTCAGTAACAATCAGATTACCTCCATCCCAGAGGCGCTCGGCCAACTGTCGAATCTGATATGGCTTTACCTCAGTAACAATCAGATTACCTCCATCCCAGAGACGCTTGGTCAACTGTCCAAGCTGACAAAGCTTTACCTCTGTAGAAATCAGATTACCTCCATCTCAGAGGCGCTGGGGCAATTGTCGAATTTGATGTGGCTTTGCCTCAGTGACAATCAGATTGCCTCCATCCCAGAGGCGTTAGGGCAACTGTCGAATCTGGTAGGGCTTTACCTCAGTGGCAACCAGATTACCTCCATCCCAGAAGTGCTAGGGCAACTATCGAATCTGAAATATCTTGACCTCAGTGGCAATCAGATAACCAAAATCCCAGAGGCGCTCGGCCAACTGCCGAAGCTGAAAATAGATGAATAGGCTGAGTGAGCTTTAATAGTTTCCAGCTTTAAATGGGGAAATTTGATATCCTGACCGAGCTGTCGCACTTCCAAGCCCTAGGCGGGGAAAATATAGTATCCCCGCCTAGAACAAGGTTTTGGAGCAAGCTGGAAAATGGGGTTTTTTCCGGCGAAGAGTGTCTGTCATTTTAGATATCCTATTTTTGGTTATGTTTCAATCCCTGATAGGGTTTTAGGTTTTTTCCGTTATCGGGCGCGCGTTCGAGAGTGATGGAACCAAAACTGCCTATAAAGGGAAGCTCAAGGAAAAACCAATAACCTACCGCAATATAGCCATAAAAGACTACTTAAAATTTGCAAAACACACACAACGATTCCGCCAACTAAAAAGCAAAGTGATTAAAAAATAACTCCGCTATATCAAAAAAACTTAGCTCGTATTTAACAGCTAATCGAGTTAGAGACTTATCTAGAAAATCTCACGAAAAAGCAATATAAAACCTTCCTAATTGTAGGATTATCAAAATCTATGCTTGAGCAAATCACAGACCACAACTTATATTTTTCCGGAATTTAATGCCAAATTAATTGCTAGGAGTGATTTACCCCCACTTATTCACAAAAACCTAAACCTTCAATTATGAGCGGATTTTTACCTGCCATATTTGCGGTATTTGCGATTCGCGCTTCCGAAAAATATTATTGGCGAATTGCCTAAAACTTACCCAAATTAACTTAAAATCAGTAGAGTGGCATTTACCTTAAAACTACCTATGACAAAAGCCGAAATTAGCACCGAAAACATCACAGTTCCTAACGGGGATTTGCAAATAGCTGCATACCTAGCCCAGCCAACCTCCCCAGGACAATTTCCCGCAGTTATCGTGATTCAAGAAATCTTTGGCGTCAACGCGCACATCCGCGAAGTTACTGAAAGAATAGCAAAAGAAGGATATGTGGCGATCGCCCCAGCCATTTACCAGCGTCAAGCCCCCGGCTTTGAAACCGGTTACACACCCGAAGCCATCCAAATCGGCAGAGAATACAAAGAAAAAACCACAGCTTCCGAACTTCTGGGCGATATCCAAGCAACCATCGATTACCTCAAAACTCTACCCTCTGTCAAACAACAAGGTTTTGGCTGCATTGGTTTCTGCTTTGGAGGACACGTCGCCTACCTCGCCGCTACTTTGCCCGAAATCAAGGCTACAGCGTCGTTCTACGGCGCCGGTATCGCCACCCAAACCCCCGGGGGCGGAACCCCGACGATCGCCCGCACAGCAGACATTAAAGGCACTCTATACGCCTTTTTTGGCACTCAAGACCCCAGCATTCCCTTAGAACAAGTTGACCAAATCGCCGCAGAATTGCAAAAACACAGTATTTCTCACCAAATTTTCCGCTACAATGCCGATCACGGCTTCTTCTGCGACCACCGCGGCAGTTACGACGCTACGGCAGCAGCCGACTCGTGGGTGCAGGTGAAGCAGCTATTTCATCAGCAACTTCAACCAGCTTAGAGAGTGGGAGATGGGGAGATAGGGAGATGGGGAGAGTGGGAAAATTTTTTCTACTGACGACTGCCAACTAAATTACTGACAACTGACAACTAAACTGACATGAATTCCAAATCTACAGGTTCTCAAAGCGCAAAAGCATCCTTTTCAATGGATGATTTTGCTAAAGCCCTCGAACAGCACAATTACGAGTTCCAGAAGGGACAAGTAGTGCGCGGCAAAGTGTTCGAGTACGACTCAAACGGCGCGTATGTTGATATCGGCGGCAAGTCTTCGGCTTTTTTGCCGATCGAAGAGGCTGCTTTGAGAACAGTAACGGATTTGTCGGAAGTGGTTCCCCTGGACGAGGAACGGGACTTTTTGATTATCCGCGAACAAGATGCAGATGGCCAAGTTACCTTGTCTCTGCGGCAGTTACAAATTCAGCAAGCTTGGGAAGATTTAATTGATTTGCAGGAAACGGGTAAAGTTCTTCAGGTGCGGGTTACTGGGGCGAATAAGGGCGGCGTGACAGTAGATGTTCAGGGAATGCGCGGTTTTATTCCCCGATCGCACTTAGTCGATCGCGATAACCTAGAATCGCTGATCGGTCAATCGTTAAGCGTTAATTTTTTGGAGGTCGATCGCGAACGAGAAAAACTCGTACTTTCCCAGCGGATGGCCACTCAATCGAATGCCTTCAAGGATTTGCAAATTGGTCAGTTGGTGGAAGGAAAAGTCAGCAGCATCAAGCCTTTTGGCGTGTTTGTGGACTTGGAAGGAGTTAGCGGTTTGCTGCACATCAAGCAAGTTAGCCAAAAATATATTGATAACCTTGGAAAGGTGTTTGCTCCCGGTCAACCCCTGAAAGCGATCGTGCTTGACCTCGATGAAAGTCGCGGCCGGATTTCACTTTCTACTCGGGTACTGGAAAATTACCCAGGGGAAATGGTGGATAAAATGGCGGATGTTATGGATACCGCAGAAGAGCGATCGGAACGCGCTCGAAAGACTCTTTCTTAAGTGTTGATATAATTACCACCCCGACTTCTTAAAGAAGTCGGGGCTCTAAGAGCGCGATCGTTTTAGGTTTAATTAGGTTGATTTACTTATTTTGCATTTTACATCAACTTTTTATACCCGTTTCCAAAAAGAATCCCACTATAGCAATCCTCACGCCATTTGTGAATTTCTTACTTTCTCCCCGCAGGTTCGGGGAGGGTTGGGGTGGGGTAAAAAATTTACGACTCCTGCAAGAATTGCTATATAGGCTAACTCCAAACCCCTATCTAGTAAGTTAATACCTCTCGCCAATCAAAAATCCACAAGTGTCTTATAGTCATTTCAAATAAATGTGAGACAAATGCAAGATGATGTAAAATCAAGAAAAATTGGTAATTGCTCAACTAGGGGAAAAAAGGGAGCCATCAGTAGAGAGAGCTTGTTGAATGGATTGATACAGCGGTTCCCGCTGTTATGAGGTACAATTAAGAATAATAAAATATCATTGTGTAATCAAAGCTAATGAAAGCAT
>NZ_JAUBUI010000166.1:0-4113 GCF_036705385.1 Microcoleus sp. B3-A4
GCCCACGCCGTCACTAAATGTAAGTTTTTTACCCCTTTTTGTCGGTCATAAGATCCTCTCAGACTTTTTCCATCAATCGGGATCACTTCTTGGCTAATTGAACCGATTAATTGGTTGATCCATTGAGCTAATTTTTGCTCTAACATTTTGGGGTCTAACTTTTCAAACACCCGACGGAATGTATCATCACTCGGAATGCCATTGGGTAATTTTAAAAACTTTTGTAACCAGGTAAGCTTACTGATTCCATAATTTTCCATGTCTTCCCACCCATCCGCTCCGGCTATGACCGCTAAAAGGGCAATGACGAGAATGTCTTTGAGTAAATGTTGTTTGGTTCGCTCCACTCTTGGGTCTGGTACGTCATCAAAATAATTTGAAAAGCCAGTTTGTAAATCTTCGATAGAGATGGGCTTTGGCTTGTTGAGTTCTTCGGATTTTTCCGCTGGCTTGGAGGGACCGAATCCTTTACTCATAACCATAAACTTTTCCTTACCTTGATGACTTAGCTTTTGAGGCATTATAGAACCGTTACTGACGAGCGGGCTAACCTGTATATTGTGTTGGTTTTGTCAAGTACAATTTATACCAAATTAGATGAGCTTACCCTGGGTGTCAACTTCAGGAATGTCATATCAATTCCGGTTGCACTCCTTATGACTGTTGACTGTTGACTGTTGACTGTTGACTCGATTTTATTACAGGGCTGATGCAAGCGGAAATGATATTAGCAGGTGCCGATCGCAAATTTAAATGATATTACTATACTATGTTATCGGTGCGGCAATCTGTTTGAAATAGCCCAAATTTTGTATTTTTAATATAAATGTAATATAGGTGCGGTATGATCGCTTTCACTACAACTCTCACTCAATGCAATTAACAAGGTCAACATGATCGCCCAAATTGCTACCCTCAGCCTCTTGTTTATAGTTTTGACTCTAGCATTCAGCAACACGCTTTTCAAAAAATATCTGTTAAAACCTTTCACTGACAGCAATTTGTCCAACCAATTAACATCTGATTTGACAATGTTGACCGCCCAAACGAAAAACCAGGAGAAAAAAAATACCATGCAAAGTATTTTCGATGACAGTGCGAAATTAGAAAAAGTAGCTGGCGATTTCCAATTTATAGAAGGCCCGATTTGGCATCCAGACGGCTTTTTGCTGTTCAGCGATATTCCCGCCAATATTATCTATAAACTCACATCAAATCAGCAAGTTGAGGTATTTCGCCGCCCTTCGGGAAAAGCCAACGGGAATACTTTAGACAAAGAAAACCGCTTACTTACTGCCGAACACGAAAATCGCCGCGTATCCCGCACAGAAAAGGACGGCCAAGTTATCACATTGGCGGATAGATACCAGGGAAAAAAATTCAACAGTCCGAACGATTTGGTGGTTAAATCCGACGGTAGTATTTATTTTACCGATCCCTCCTACGGTGTTAGTAAAGAGCAGGAAGAATTTGGTTTTTACGGTGTTTACAGGCTGGCATCCGACGGAAAATTAACTCTGCTGGTTAAGGATTTGGTGTTGCCAAATGGCCTCGCCTTTTCACCAGACGAGCAAAAACTTTATGTCAACAATTCGGAAGCGGGATACATTGCCGTTTTCGATGTAAAACCGGACGGAACTGTTACAAATGAGCGGCTTTTTGCAGCAGATTTAAAAGACGCCAGTCAAGGCGGAGTTCCCGACGGTCTAAAAGTTGATTTAGAGGGGAATGTTTACAGCACCGGGCCGGGGGGAGTGTGGATTTTTTCACCGGATGGCAAGCTTTTGGGAAAAATTTCTGTGCCTGAGACGGCGACTAATGTGGCTTGGGGAGAAAGCGATCGCAAAACGCTTTACATTACGGCAAATACAAGTCTGTATCGGATTCGCCTTAAAATTGCGGGTGTGCGACCTGGAAAATAATCTAAAATAGGGCGAAGTGGACAGTAAAGCGGTTTTTATTAGGGGTAATTGACCGGGCATGATATAATCGTAGGTTTGAGAATCAGTCATTCCTGATTCTTTAATCTCAAATCTCAAATCTCAAATGGTATTAATAGCTCGGTTGCACAAATTTCTAACTGCTACAGTCGATCGCAAATCCCGATCGCACACAATATTTTGGTTGGCTCTGAGCTTGACATTTGCCACAGTTTATGGTCTTTTAGGAATGAAGCAAGTCTTTAGCGCCGAGTATATGGTGCAAGACGATGCGAGGCAGCACGTTTTCTGGATGATGCGGTTTGTCGATCCTGAATTATTCCCCAACGATTTCATTGCTAATTATTTTCAATCAGTCGCCCCCGCAGGATACAGCACGCTCTACAAATTAGCCGCAACAGTTGGTATTCATCCGCTATTTCTTCACAAAATATTGCCGCTATTTCTCGGCTTAATCTCCACTTATTACTGTTTTGGCCTGTGCCTAGAAATGCTGCCAGTGCCGATGACTGGATTTATTGCATCTTTGCTGTTAAATCAGCATATGTGGATGACCGATGATTTGGCTTCCACAACGCCAAGAGCTTTTATATATCCCATATTCCTTGCTTTTTTATATTATTTGTCCCGCAGTTCCTTGCTGCCTTGTTTAGGAGCGATCGCCCTGATCGGACTATTCTATCCTCCTTACGCCTTGGTTGCTGCTGGAATTTTAGTTTTGCGGCTGCTATGCTGGGAAAAAGGCGGTTTGCGCTTGTCGCGCGATCGAACTAATTACCTGTTTTGCAGTACAGGTTTGGGAGTAATCTTTTTAGTAATGCTGCCCTATGCCTTAGATAACTCTGAATTTGGCCCAACTTATACCGCAGCAGAAGCGAAGCAAATGGCCGAATTTGCACCAGACGGCAGAAATGCTTTTTTTCGTCCAAACCCCAAAGATTATTGGTTGACAGGGCGGGGCAGCGGGATGTTTCCCAAGTCGCTGTTTACGCCTGTAACTCACTGTGTGGGGCTGTTATTTCCGCTGCTGCTGTTTTTGCGCTCGGCTTTTCCCTTAGCCAATCATATTCAACGCCAAATCTGGCTTTTGCTTCAGCTATTTTTAGCATCCTCCGCGATGTTTTTTGCTGCTCACGCAACCATTTTTAAGCTGTATCAACCCGGTCGTTATACAGCATACAACTTGCGATTTATTGTGGTTTTTATAACTGCGATGTCCCTAACTTTAATAATCGATGGAGTCGGTTATTGGGCATCAAAAGCCGCAACAACATTTTATTTAAAAAATATAGTGGCACTAACTACGACAGCGACAATCGCTATCGCCGTTGTTCTTTATCCCTGCTTAGTAGAAAAATTTCCCACAGTCGGGTATGTAGAAGGTAAAATGCCGGGTTTGTACAAATTTTTTCAGCAACAACCTAAAGATATCTTGATTGCTTCTATCGCAACCGATACGGATCATTTGCCCACATTTAGTCAGCGTTCTGTTCTAGTGGCAAAGGAATATGCAGTGCCTTATCAAAAAGGCTACTACAGCAAATATCTGCAGCGACTTAACGATTTAATTCGCGCTCAATACACTCCCGATGGAGCTGTATTGCAAAGTTTCATTAATAGCTATGGAGTTGATTTTTGGATAATCGCTCGCAATGCTTTGACTCTTCAGTATATAAAGAATGATGGCTGGCTAAATCAATTTGATTCTACACCGCAGGCGAGCCTTTCTCTAGAACAAGGGAAAATTCCCGCCTTAGCTTCAGCAATGACAAGTTGTGCGGTTTTTCAGAATGAAATTGTAGTGGTGTTGGATGCGTCTTGTATAGTGAAATAGGCTGGGAGTTAAGACGGCTCACACCCAGAAATAAATGCCTTACCATCCCCTGACTGAGAACGAGAAAAAAAATCAATCGGCTTTCTTGACTTAAACTCTTGATTTTTAGGTTGACCCGGAGGCAAGAAACCCGGTTTCTGACCCAAGAATTAATAGTTTAGTGATTTGTAGGGGAAATCCCCTTGCGGTTGCCACTCCTGATGGGTAATGTTGCGGATATCGTGCAATTAAATAATCTCCGCAATCAAAGGTGAATATGTATCAATACAGTTCAGTTAAGGCTATGCAGTGCTTAAAACAATAAATACAGGAGGATTCATTATGATTCCAGTACCTCTG
>NZ_JAUBUI010000041.1:0-52325 GCF_036705385.1 Microcoleus sp. B3-A4
TTTTGTGTTTGTAAGGCAATGATCTATATATATATTGCCTTACAGATTTTTTTGAGTTCACTTTTTCAGTGCCATTGCACTATAGTAGTTACTAATTGGATGCCTTGCTCGGCAGTGCTGTAACCCTACCCAGCGATAACTTTTGTAGTAGACATAACTTTGGTATGACTGGCTCACCGGGACTTGATGATGTAGTTGCAACCGCAATGCGAGTTTGGCAAATGGAGCCACACCGCAATGTGCGTATCCCGGTAGCAGGCAAGGGAGAACCTGTGGCTGTTAATGCTATATGGACAGATTATGGGCTTCGCCCTAGTGCAACTAATCTGGCATTTATGGTTCAAGCTGTTCCGCAGCAGAATATGGAAAAGTGGAAGCGGTGGCTAGGTGATTGGCCTATCCGTGCAGGGCTGTTAGTCTCGGATGAGATGTATCTGCTTCAGTATTACGAGCCATCCGGCAAGTTAGAGGCACTGGAAATAGAACCTGAATCTCTGGCTGTAGAGCTTACTGCACCCAGAAGTCGCCTGTTTACCCCAAAGGCATTGGCAGAGTTTCGTACTGGTCAGCTTTCACTAGCAGATTTGGAAGAATCGATTTCCGAAAACAGCTTCTCCTTTATACTTCGACAACGAGCGGAGCTTGATAAAGCATTTCAAGAGGCAATTCAGGGAGCGCTTGAAGAGATTGGTGTTCCAAATCAGCAAAAACATCCACAAAGCGTCATTTCTTCTCGTCGAAAGATAGCAGGTGATGCAATTCGTGTGGCGATCGCATATTTAGCAGCACGAATCTTAGAAGATAAAGGCTTTTTTGGTTCCTTAATCCCAACCAACGATCCTCGAACGTTGCTCGATCGTACAGTACCTCGCGCAAATGGTTTTTTTAAGAAAGCGCTTGAGGAGTCCATACCTCATTTAGGCGATCGAGTGTTGCGGCGTTTAGGTACTTATTTGGGAAGTCAAGTTAGCTTCGCGCTGGTCGATCATAAAGATGTAGGACTGCTATACGAGCGAGCTATCAAGGAACTGCCCCGCGATATTGGAGGTAAAGATTGGAGTGATTTACAACGGCATTATACACCTGTTGCGATCGCAGAACGTATGCTTGAATTGCTACCTTTGGAAAGGTTAAGACCAGAGGAGCGAGTAATTTTTGATCCAGCCGCAGGTTCCGGTAGTCTCCTTTTAGCTGCTACATCCCGGCTTGCAGGGATGTCTGATATTCCTGAAGATATCAACCAGCGAAACTTATATCTTGAAAGCCATGTAGCGGGTAACGATTTAGACCAATATGCACATTTAGTAACACAGCTCCGATACACTTTGGCCAGAGAGTCGCTGGGTGAGGCTGTTACTTTTCCCTTCCCTTCCCACTTTTATCATGAGGATTACGAGAATCTAAATAAGGCAAACATGGGCATCAAGCCGCGTGTTATTGTTGCCAATCCTCCTTTTGCGGAAGATGGCAAGACTCAACGCGCAGCAAGATTTATAGAAAAAGCATTAAGTTGGTTAGAAAAAGATTCTCAGTTTGCTTTTATCTTACCTCAATCTTTTTTGACAGGTTCAAGTCATGGCATACCAAATGCACGTAGTTCGTTAACTGAGAATTGCCAAATTTTTGAAGTATGGCAGTGCCCAGAGAAAGCTATTGGAATTGATGCAGAACAAGCTGTGTGTATCGTTTTAGGACAAGTAGGTAAACCAAAAATAATAATTTCTAGTGCTGCAAGAGCAGTATTTTCTCGAGCAAAAGACACTGTATCAAATATTCGTAATAATGCTTTCCTTGGCCATCAATGGATTACACGATTAAATTCGGATAATTGGGAAGTTTTTACAGCACCCCCTATTTCCATTCAGATTCCTACAATACCTTTAGGAAATCTTTTCTTTGTTTTTAATGGCGTAACTCCTAGTAAAAACCACAAACCAGTTAGTCAATGTCCACCGAATACTGAATGTAAGTTAAACTGGCGTATGAAATGGCGGGATACAAATCGGCTTTGGGCAGATCCTGACCGAGTTAGGAAAGAGGAACGCTGGATAAGATATGGTAAAGAATTTCTTCATACAGCCGTCCTAAATAATTCGCATTTATTCGATTTACCAAAAATCCTAGTTGGTCGCAAAGTAAATCGAGGCTCTTTGTATCCTCTTGCGGCTCAGTTAGATACTACAGGCCTTTGTCCTGATAATAATATATTTTGTGTTCTTCCTGCCAAAGAAGCTGGAAAATCTACTGAAGCATTGGGAAATAAAAAATTTTTAGAAGAATGGAATACATTAAGTTATGACGATAAAAGACTATGGTTGTTGGGTATCCTAGCTTCTAAAATAGCAAATGCACTATCTCTAATTGGACGGAAAACACATGAAATAACAAGTGATGAGCTATGTAAACTTCTCTTACCTCAGAAAATAGACTGGCGAATAATTGAAATTACTCGTCAAATTGTTGAGCGAGATAAACAGCGTCTTGACATTCCTGAACCCGACGGTCTACGCAGACAATTAGATGAAATTGTAGAAGAATCCTATGGAAATCCTCAGTGGATAGAAATTAAACGCACTGGAGAACCTCCAGAATTAGAATTATGGAAATCAGAACGAACAAAGCCTACGTTAAGTGTGATTGGTCAAATTTTAGAAATTTCTAAAGATAATACTCAGATTCGCCTGTATCTGAGCGGATTGTTAGATGATAATCGGGAAGAATGGCTTCCAATTCTGCCAGAAATGCCCGGTTGGGCGCTTGATGGTACGGTTTTTGAAGCTGAGTTAAGCGAAGATGTAGAGACATTTGAGGAACTTGCTGAACGTCCTTGGGCTATCAGACGTTTTCGCCATACGCCTTATCCATATCTCACTAATGCTGAACTAAAACAGAAACTTAGGGTAGACAGTATTGAGAATCGCTTATGACCTGCAAGCTTACCTTTTTACCTGTGGGAAATGCTGATAGCATCGTTATTTGTCCAGATGACGATTCGACGGTTGTAATTGATATAGCCAATCCGCGCGTGCTTGACAAGTGGCTTCAGAACAATCATCAAAACAATATAAGACAGGTCTATATCACTCATGCTCACCGAGATCATTTTCCTCAGTTAGTCACGCTTGTAGAATTCCTGAAAATTTGGATAAGACGTGGCACAGTTGAAAAATTTATTCTTCCTCATTCTGTGTACAAAGACGCAGTAGAAAAGCTAGATAATAACAGGGGTAAAAGTCCTCATTATCAAAAACTGGAAGTAGCGCTAAATCAACTGGATGACTGGGACAGAAAGAATATTATTCGTATTCTACCAGGTTCTCTTGATTCAAATCAATTCTCACACGGACAATTGAATATAAATATTTTACATCCAAGCCTGCCATTTATTGAAAAGCATTTAGCAAAAAGTAGCGGCAGGCTGAACGAGATTTCTCTTGTATTAAGAGTTACTTATGGTGATTTTGCAGCACTGCTACTTGCAGATATCGAAGGAGATGGATTGAGAAAGTGTGTGGATAGTTCCATGCTCAATCCTCCTGAATTTAGCGCTAACATCGTAAAAATTCCCCATCACGGAGCATGGCCTAAAAATGGGGACGATCTAAAGCAATTACTCGAAACTATTGATGCAGAAATAGCAGTTTTATCCGTAGGTAGTGAAAATACTTATGGTCATGTAGTTCCAGATTTATTCGCTCTGCTATTAAGTCTAAAAAACGATACTTCTAAGCGATTGCAAAATTTTGCCTGTACCGAAGTTACTCGAACGTGCGTTCACTCTGCAAGAAAACGGTCTTCGATGGGAAAATCAGGGTTAGCTAAACAATTATGTGCAGGAGAAATTACTATTTTTGCCGAAACTTCTGGTCAATGGGAGCTTAAAACACAGACAGTTCACGAAGATATAATCTCAACACTTACGCATCCAGCCTGCAAGGGCAAGGCTGACTTGGGCATAATTCCTACTTAAGGAAAAAGTTACTGTTAAAGCCATCGCCCTGAATGAATCCCACCATAGCATAAACCGCTTTATGCCAAAACTATCCAAATGTCAAACGCCGCACCGTACCGTCATCTGTAAATCGCTGTTCGCCAACGCCAACAACTTCCACAATAACTTCCCGTTCTGATATCAAAAATTGACCCTCGCGCGCGGCAATTTCAACGATGATTTTTTCCCCTTCCAAATACACCTTGTAATTAGTCGTAGCCCAGACACCTTTTTCATGTTCAAAACTGTGTCCGTCGTCCTCATAAAGCATCCATTCACCGCTTCCGGGCCAAATTCGCATTTTCAATGACTCAAGCGGTTCTTCGCTGACAAATTGCTTCACAGGTGCGATCGCAATTATGCCCCCGCCCCGCACGTAAAGCGGCATTCTCTCCAAAGGTGCATAAGCTAAAATGTGCGTCGGGCCCTGATAGCATTCGCCCGTCCACCAATCGTACCAAGTCCCCTCCGGCAAATACACCGCGCGGTGTTCAACTCCCGGGCGGTAAACAGGTGCAGCCATCAGCGACGGGCCGAGCAATACTTGATCGTAAAGGTGATAAGTTGCCCGATCGCGCGGAAATTGATATAGTAACGGTCGCAAAATCGGTGTTCCCGTCGTCGCAGCTTCCCAAAACAACGTGTAAATGTAAGGCAACAACTGATAGCGCAAATTCATGTATTCGCGGCAAATCTTCTCAGTGCGATCGCCAAAAACCCACGGTTCGTGTTGGGCCGTATTTATCGCCGAATGACCGCGCATCAAGGGATACAGCATTCCCACCTGCATCCACCGCGCGAACAATTCAGCGGTTGCATTCTCCGCAAAACCCCCGATGTCGCAACCGACAAACGCCACGCCGGAAAGCCCCATATTGCAAAGCATCGGTAGCGACATTTCTAAGTATTCCCACTGCGATAGATTGTCGCCCATCCATACCGACGAGTAACGCTGAACGCCCGCAAAACCCGATCGCGTCAGCACAAAAGATCGATCGCCCGATCGCACTTTTTGCAACCCTTCCGAACAAGCTTTCGCCATCATCAACCCATACAAATTGTGCGTTTCCGCGTGGGTGGCGCCCTCGGATTCCGGGCCTTGCGGTGCATCCAGCGGAAACCAGATGTGTTGGTGGCCGTCGCCAAAAGGCCGTTCTGCGATCGAAGGTTCGTTCATGTCGTTCCAAATCCCCGCAACGCCCATATCTGTAAGGTTTTTGTGCAATTCGCCCCACCACTCGCGCACCTCTGGCCGCAGGAAGTCGGGAAACACCGCTTTTTCGGGCCAAACGTAACCGTGGAATAGCCTTCCCTCTGCAGTGCGGACGAAATAGTCATTTTCCACACCCTGATCGAATACTTCATAATCTCCTTCCGGTTCGTACTTGACACCGGGATCGACAATCGTGACAACCTTAAAACCGGCTGCTTTCAAGTCTGCGAGCAGTTTCGCGGGATCGGGGAAACGCTTCGGGCTCCAGGTAAAAATGCGGTAGCCGTTCATATAGTCGATGTCGAGGTGGATGACATCGCAGGGAATGGCGCGATCGCGAAATTGCTTCGCCAACTCCCGCACAACGTCCTCGGAGTCGTAGCTCCAGCGGCATTGGTGGTATCCCAGCGCCCATTTTGGCGGAAGCGGCATCCGGCCGGTTAACTGAGTGTAGGTAGCGAGAATTTGGGCGGGTTCCGGGCCGTAAATGATGTAGTAGTCGAGTTCCGGGCCTCTGGTTTCCATCCGCAAAACTCCCGGTTGTTGGGCGCCGATGTCGAATTGACTCCAAAATGTGGTGTTGAAAAAGATGCCGTAAGCGCGATCGGGATTCAGGGCGATGTAAAATGGGATCGCCTGGTACATTTCATCGCTGAGAGAATTGTAGTCAAGCGCGTCTATTGTCCAGTTTGTCTTGACTTCCGAGAGTTTGTCGAGAAAGCCGGTGCGTTCGCCGAAACCGTAGAAGTGTTCGTCTGCTTCGATGCGTTTCCAGCCTGCGGTTGCGCCCGTGCGCCATCCCATACTAGGATCGCAGTCGCTAGCAAAGGGTTTTCCCGATTTGTCAAAGCATTCGATGGAAGTGCGATCGCGCTTGACTGAAATCGTTATTTGTGATGTTTCAATTTCTATTTTTTCGTCTGTTTCTCGCACTTCAAATGGTGTGATTTCCCACTCTTCGTCAGGGACAGTTATTGAGTGCGATCGGCTTTTGAATTCACCTGTCGGGGACATTCGCACTCTGATTAAATTCGGCGCGAGGATGCTGAGGTTTAGGGAAGTTTCGCCGCAATTAAAGTGAAAGGTGCGATCGGTTTTATTTATGGATTCTACCGAACCGATTGTTGACCAAGGCTGTTCGGTTTTTTGAAGTTTTCCGAAGTATTGTGGCATATACGATTTGGTAATTGGTAATTGGCAATTAGTAAACCGATCGTGCAAGCTGCACTTGACTGCCGTCATCTAGCTAAAGGAGGAATATAACTTCTCAGCATTTCAAGTAAATTAACAAATGCGGTAAAATATATAGCAAAACCATTTGATTTGTAAACAATCGATTCAATGAGCACAAGCGTTTCAGGTGGTTCTACATTCATGACTCAAATAGACTTGCTATACTTCAGCAATACCGTGCCTAGCCGAATAAGCTACTATCAAAAATGAAATAGGTATCCATAAACCCAGTCAAAAATAACTGACACCTTGCACCCTTTTCAATCAGGCTTTATGAACAGGCAAGATGCCTGTTCCACAAGAAAATTTAGTCTTTGTGGAACAGGCATCTTGCCTGTTCTTGATAACGGTGCAAGATGTCAGAAATAACTTAAATCCGCTACTATAGCAATCCTTGCACAAGTCGTAAATTTTGTACCCCTGTGCCTGACCAAATAGTTGACTCGGTTTACCCCATTTTGCCTAACCAGGGAATAATTTTCCTGTCTCTCTTTTTCCTTTGAGTAGTTTCTGTACCGTACTTTTGCTGACTTGAAATCTTGCTGCCACTTTCCGAATAGAAGTATTACCGGCTTCGTAGGTGTTAATAATCTTTTGACGCATATCTAGGGAGTAGGGTTTCATTTTTTCTCCCTCTTGCCACCTCTACTATTGTAGCTAATCGTTAAGCAAAGTGCTGTAAGATTGCCTGGGATTGCTAGATGAGGCTAGATGCGATCGCTCTTTCAATTTAAAAGGAAGGGCTAACGCGCTCATTTCCGGTTCAACTATTGTTGAATCGACTGAGTGATGCCATCCCACAAACAATGGCGTGCTTGCAGAGCATTGTTAGCAGCATTTACAGCTTGCATCCATTTTAGAGAGTCATTGTCACAAATGTTTCTTAATAGTTTTTGTCCCATTGGTGCGTGTTGCTCTTCATCAAGATGGGTGTGTCGTTCCAGGTAAAGACGAAACGAATTGCAGGGAATACCTTGAGCCTCTTCTAGTTGGGTAAGAATTTGTTGAAACATCTTGGGAATCACATCCTCTCTACCTAATAGAAAAACTGCGGCAACTTCGTGATTCAATCCGCTTGCTGCTTTTAATGTGGTCATTACAAAAGTTTTAGTGGCTTCGGGGATAGGCAGATTTGCCAGAGCTTCATTAGCAGAAAAACCTTGTTGAATTGCAGCAATAAAACTCCGAATTGGTTTGCTATCTGCACCAACTTCTTCCATCGCATCTAGGTAGAGATGAAAGTGACTTGAGTAATAACCTGGAGAAATTTCATCTGTTTCTTCTGCCAAAACTATTTCATTAACTAATCGCGCCGAATGGATATCTATTGGAGGAACCCAAGGTAATTCGATACAAGTCAATCGACGTTGCAGCGTTTTGAGAAGTGTCATAAAATCCCAGACAGCAAAAACATGAGATTTCATAAACACTTGCAGAGATTTCAAGTCATTGACTTGCTGATAAATTGAGTGAGTGAGTAGTGCATTGCGGGCTGTGGAGGTTTGTGCTAATAACTGAATGTATGGATCTAAGGTTTCTGAAATTTGATGGTGATTCATAATTTACTCCAGAGTATTGTTGGCGATTTGCTCGAATTACACCCTGATACAGCACTTTGCCTGACTAAGAGGTACATTAACAGCAATGAGCAAAATAACATTGCACTCTACTCTTTTACCTAATCGTTAACAATACTCCGGACAGTTTTTGGAACGAGACTACAAGCTTACGCGGGGCAAGGATCATAAATAAAGTCGAATTAAATGCCGCGTCAGGGGTGGAGCTGACATTGATTTAATTATCCACAGTGGCTCAAAGTCCTACAGAATAAGCCATTGGGCCATATAAAAACTGTCCGGACTATTGCGTTAAGCAAAGTGCTGTATCTCGTCAGCCAAAACATCGCGGTAAAAATCATCCACTATCTCTTTAATGGCTGGTTCTCCAACCATTTTTTCGTACAATGTTGTTGGCCTATCGTTTCAGCGAGTTGTTGTTTTTTTACTTACTCTGGTTAATTATAGCTGGCACTTTTGCTGTTCTCCACCCGTGAAATATTAATTTAATCTGAAATAATTACTTAGTAACTGTTGTGACTGCTGGTATTTTTTAGACCACCCTCTATTTGTAAACTTTATTAACGTTCGATCGCCAGTTAGATATTGTCGATCGCCCTCCCAGCCTATTGACCTAATGCACGGATTGCTTTTTCTAGCAAGACGTTTCCTACACAGGGCCAACACCCATCGGTTTTAAAGCTAGCAAACTCAAGAAATCGGTGATAAAACAGAAGCCGGATGCGATCGCGGAAATTAGACCCCCCCTGCAATTCCACAAGTTAAAATAAATGGGCGATCGGCTCCTGAGCGGCATCATGTATAAGGGAATTGCAAATATAATCGAATCACCACCACGATCACCTGTATACTGATATTCTACCGTTACTCCTCGGTTGCGACACTTCCGGGCATCGCCCGCAGTTAAGAAAAACCTTTGACTTAAGTACGCGGACTGAAATCAAGATTATTATGTCCTCCGCGAGAAACCAAGCAATCCCAAGTCTGAGCGATTGCTGCATTTCTATCTGCTGTTTCCTTAAACTTTGATGATTTTTGAGTGCCTTGAAATACTATAGCCAACATCCTAACGCTTTCTCGATCGACTACCTCAACGACTTGCGAGGAGCAATTCTAGCCTCCCCTTATCTAGCAATCAACAACCTCAATCGCGATTTCATTGGCACAAAAGGGTTTTCCGTGGTGTTTCAACGTTCGGAAATCGCCGAAGTAGAACGGCGGTTCCCTTTGTTCAAACCCTATCTAGACCAAGCATTACAGCCTGAATGCAATGCTTTTTACCTCAACCCTTTGTTGCTGGGTGAAGGTTCCCGCGTCGATCCGCATATCGATCGATCTTTGCGATCGTACTGCAAAACTGTGGAACCTCCCGCAGCCGTCAGCGTTTTATACGTGCAAGTGCCGCCGAACTTGCAAGGGGGAGAGTTGATACTGCGGCGAAACAAACAGCAAGTCGGGCAGATTAAGCCGCAAGCCAACTCGCTGATCCATTTTCAAGGAGATTTGACTCACTCTGTCAACGCTGTTAAAAGTACCGGAACTCGTTTGAGTTTGGTTTGCGAACAGTACAGTTTGAGCGAAACAGAACTGCAAGATATTCCAGGATTCACAGTGGAATCTAGGGCCGTGAAAGCAAAAATTAAGTAAGGTTTATTCGATCCTGGGTTGGGTCGCTTTCACTTGGGTTTACGGTAAACTTAAGGCTCAATCTAAATCAGGATTTTTGAGCATTTCCATCAACTTCCGCTTCCGACTGTGTACTTGCATCAGTTGAGAACGATAAGCAGACCACTGAAGATTTTGCCCAGTGTGTAAATAGGCAGCGCGGGCTTTTTCCAACCACTTAATCGCAAGATTGTACTCGCTTGATTTCCCTTGATCCATAATCGATGCAGCACGCCGACAAGCATTGGCGATTACCCAATCGGGGCTGTGGCTGATAGCAGCCCCCATTACTCGGTGAATCAGTGCTGAGTCGTAATAACTCAAGCCATCAGCAAGGGCGATCGCATCTTCAATCATTCCTTCATGCAGAAAAATATCAACCTTCGCGTCAGTAAACTTCCAACTTTCATTAGTTTTCAGAGTTGCTAACAAATCTGCTTTCAAAGTTGACCAACTATCTCTTGCTAACTCCTTCACTAAACTATAATCGCTAAAAGACGGTTTGATTTTAAATATCTGGATTCTAGCATTTAACGCAAGTTCGTCTTCGCCCAACTCAACAGCCAACTCACTCATCGATGTTGCCAGTTGGTAATGGCAATGACCTGACAAATTTAACCCAGCTTGACAAATTTTCAGAGCTTGTTCTAAGGCTCCCTGTTGCTTTAAAGTTTGAACGAGAGCCAAAGCATCTTCCGCTGATTGCATCTGGGTAGCAGCAGCTTCCACTGCTTCTTCTACTCTCCCCAAACGAGTTAACATCGTCAAGTATTGTTGAGTACAACCTTCTGCTTGGGCTAAGTATAAGTATTCTCGATCGCGTTCCTGGCGATCGAGGATTTGCAAGCGAATCAATGTTAAGTCGTGAGCACAGTCTGGTGCGTCACCAGCCCAAACTCCTGACCCAGTAATGTTTCCTTCAAGTACCTGTTGGAGTAGGGGGTCATCCCAACCTTGGCGTAAAGCTTCCAAGCTCATACTGAAATCACAATCCCATTCATCTTGCCAAGCTTCTAACATCACCTGGAGATCGATCTCTTCTTCAGCAGTTAGTTGAGCCGTCAAAATGGCTTCTGTCCAAGCTTCATTCAAAGCGTTAGCTATCTCAGAATTGTCAGCGCCAAACTCTTCTACATCATCCCAATCTTCAACGCAGGCTGTGGTGATGGCTTCTAAAATTACTAAGGCGTTGTTGCCATCCCCATGTTCGCTGAATTCCTGGGCTCGCTGAATTAGATCTAAAAGTTCTTCTGTAATCGGGTCTTCCTCCCATCCATCCTCCAAATACCTCACAGCCTCTCGCAAAATTCGTCGTACTTGGTGTCGAAAGGGAGCAGGATCGATGGAGGTGTGGCGCGGTGCTTTGGTAGGTTGGTTTGAAGGTGCAGGAATAGCACTTAAGTTAATGTATTGTTCGATCGCATCAATGAGTGATGGTTCTTTTTGTACTAAATGCTGTATTAATTGCTGGGTTTGTACATCGTTGAGGCGATCGAGCAATTGTTCCAATGTCGGGCCCTGCTCAATTATTTCTGGTTGCCGCAGACACAATAACAACGTCGCAACAATGTGTTTACACCACCCATCGTTATCGTAAGGACAAGTGCAGAATAATGTAGATGCTAATCCGGCATCATCAAAGGGCAGGGTAACACGGTAGGGTTCTACTTCGGAACCCTCCACTACTGCTTGCACCATATTGCCACGCCGGACTGCCCTAGTAACATTGCCAGCTAAATAGTAAGCTTCACCCCGCTTGAGGGATTGGGCAGAGGTGTGAAGCTCGATCGTTGTTTCACTGAGTTTGGGAATGGGCATGAGACTATGCCTCAGCAATTAAAGGATTAGACTCGATTTTACCTGAGAAATACACTTAGTCTACAATTTAATTGCGTCCCGATTAGAGGTTTCCATAAATTTCAAAAATCTGTAAAGCAAGCACTGAGAAGGTTCCTTACAAAGGAAAACGAGTAGCACTCGACACAAAAAATATTGGCAATAGTTTATTATTAATTTATAATTAGTGCTTAGCTAAGAATCATTAAATGTCCAGTATGCTTAATCCTTTGCAGTTACCCTCAATTCCTTTATCTGAACGCAAGCAGTTACCTGAATGTGCAGCTATATATTTTGCGATAGATGCAAATAATAGAGTTCTTTATATAGGGAAAGCTAAGAATTTGGTGGCAAGATGGAGAAATCATCACCGCATCCATAAGTTAGAAGAAATTGACCAAGAGTTTCCTGTTAGACTGGCTTGGCAAGCATGGAATGAAGAAAACTTGGGTGAAGCAGAAAAAGGCTTAATTAAAAGATTCCAGCCTTTGCTGAACAATACAGAAGTTGAAAGACCTGCTGTCATCCCATCAGAAATTGTGTTAAGAGATTTTCTAAAAAACTTTTCAAGACGGCTAATTATTTTCGGTATGGAACCTAAAGCTCCTGACACGCTCCTCAAAGTCCATCTCAAATATGATTGGCAAAATTTGTCTTCTCAGGGAACAGCAGCTAAGATCAAAGACTACATCAAACAAAACCAAAACACAAATACAAGCCTAAAATTTAAGCGTCATAGATATAGTAAATTCAATTTATTCGCTGGAGAAACTTTTCGTCCAGGTAGTAGAGCGCAGCGAACAATGGCCCGGCAACATCGGTCATACAACAACCACTGGGAATTTGCGTGTAATGGTGTTGTCATTCATATCACCCCTACAGATTTTTATCGTAACTATAAAGAAAAAACTCAAGTGACCAAACTAGCGGGAGTAAATTTTCGTGCAATCACAGAAGAGGTGTTTGCGGAGGCCCAAAAAAATAGTAATTATGAATTCTCTGGATTATGTTGTTTCAGAAGCGATCCAGTTCCCCTGCTTTGGGTTAACTTGTAAAGCCACCCAACGATGCAAAGCATTTTCGATCGACGCAGGATGTCGGAGGCAATGAAGCTGCTGGTTTGGTAAAACGCCAGAGGCGATCGCCTCACCAATAAAAACCGCCAGATTAATTTAAACTGATTAAAAATTAGGCTGCGAAAATCTGATGATCCGCAAGAAGAACCGCAAAAAGTTACCTTTATTGGCAGCATTCTTAGTCTCGCCCTTTATTTCTTGGTTTCTGAGTGCGATCGCACTATTTCTCAGTCTCTGGGTCATCGTACCAGCACCCACGATGTTCCTGTACCCTTTGGCGGTGGGAGCACCAGAAATCAGTCCTTGGTTGGTCGGTATCAATACGATCGCCCTTCTGCTGAACCTGCTCCGACGGCATCAAGGCAAAGTCTACATTATTTTACTGATTTGTAACCTGTTCGCTCTAATCCTGGGCCTGCTTCCCCTGATTCAGTTCCCAGCAGCCAATGCAGCCATAGCTACCCAAGTGCAAGCTGTACTAGGGGAAAACTATTTAGCAGCCGTTCCTCAAGCCGATCGCGTCCAGCTACGCCCTCAACCGTTTATCCTCGCAGATGCGTTCCGAGGAATTCCCATCACAGAGGTTAGGATCGATCGGGCTATTGTATTTGCCAACCCTGACGGAGTTTCACTGCAACTAAACCTTTATCGGCCGATGCAAATGGGCAAATATCCGGCGATAATCACACTCTACGGAGGAGCTTGGCAGAGAGGCAATGCCGATTCCAATGAGGAATTCAGCCGCTATATGGCCGCCCAAGGCTATTGTGTGGTTGCAGTTGATTACCGCCACGCTCCCAAGTATCGATTTCCTGCTCAGCTTGAGGACGTACAAGCCGCTCTTTCCTATATCAAAACTCATGCTGCTGATTGGGAAATCGATCTCGATCGAATTGCTCTGATGGGAAGGTCTGCAGGTGCCCATTTAGCAATGCTAACTGCTTATGATTCTAGTGTGCTTCCAGTTCGAGCCGTGGTCAACTATTACGGGCCAAATGACCTGATTCGGGGATATAATGACCCACCTTTTCCTGATGCTATAAATGTTCGAGCCGTCTTGCGTGCCTTTCTGGGAGGAACCCCAGACGAACTCAACGAGCTTTACCGTCGGGCTTCTCCCATAAATTATATTAAACCGAATCTTCCCCCTTCTCTACTGGTTTATGCAGGTCGCGACCATATCGTTCAGCCCAAGTTTGGTCGATCGCTCTACCAACGATTGCGAGCCACGGGCGATCGGGCTATTTTGCTCGAAATTCCTTGGGCTGAACACGCCTTTGATGCAGTTTTTAATGGGCCGAGCAATCAACTTGCTTTGTACTACACAGAACGCTTTTTGGCTCATTCTCTGAAGTCTTCCGATTACCAACCAATTAAATAAAAGTTTAAAATTTACTTATTTATGCTCAATAAACGGCGTCTCAAACTGTCTGAACTATTGCTCTAAGTCTCTTCATTTTAAATTCATAGAAATCCCCATTACTGCGCTGGGAAAGTTTTGTGGGGCTGCTGAATAAAAGCTGACCCCGCCAGCGGTGCGACAACCACGGGAAAATTGCCCCTACAAATTTCATACCAGAATTCAGCAACGCCAAAGTGAGATCCTTTTCTTGGTACACTATATATAGTATCCCTCGATAATTCCTGTAAATGTACGATCGCCCCTCAGTTTCAGCACCCCGCGTCCTGTTAAACTGGAATCCTGCGGTTGTGTGCGATCGGCGCGATCGACCCTTCGGAAAAAAAACTAAAATTCTGTAGCCTGCGATACATTTATTTGGTTAATGATTGTTTAAACTCTCCAAGTGTAGATTGTGTACTCTCCATAATTCTCCAAAACCCCTAAACGAGTGCGTTGTTTGCTGGACTGCGATTTATCGATCGTCGAACCGTTAAAAACCATAAGTAGTTTTGACCTGAATTCATCGGAATTGATTCGCACAAAATTTTTGAGCTGACCAGGGTGAAGATTAGTTACTAAATTTGTGCAGTGCAGACATCTATAATGTTGACTCAAGTTTGTACAGGCTCTTGCCATCTATCTTCTTGCTAATAACCGCAATCCAACCGCATCTCACACAGGATTGTCACACCCGATGGACGGCGAAGTCATTGCGCCTCGCTCCTCCAATCTTTTAGAGTCTGCTAAAAAGGCATTCTCCCAAAAGTTAACTTTGACTAAAAACGTTGGGTAAATCCAACATATTCGTCAATCGTTAGACTTTTGCTAACATCTATTTTTTATCAACAACTCGTCCTGCAATCCCAATAAAAATAACCATGAGTGGAAACCAATCGCGCGTTCAAGCAATTTCTCAAATCGTCAACCGCAAACAGATGCCTGCCCAGCCTCCCAAGCGGCTAGAAGATTTGTGGGCAACAGACGTTTTTAGTCTGAGCAAGATGCAAGAAAGTCTGCCCAAAAGCATTTTCAAATCAGTAAAAAACACCGTTCAAACAGGCCAAAAACTAGATGATTCCGTAGCTGATGTAGTTGCAGCCGCAATGAAAGATTGGGCTATTTCCAAAGGAGCCCTCTACTACGCCCACGTATTTTACCCGCTAACCAACAGCACCGCCGAAAAGCACGATGCTTTCATCTCAGTGCAAGGCGATGGCTCCGTCATCTCAGAATTTGCAGGCAAAGTTCTAGTACAAGGCGAACCAGATGGCTCCTCATTCCCCAACGGCGGCATTCGCTCCACTGCCGCCGCTCGCGGATATACAGCCTGGGATGTCACCAGCCCTGCTTATGTCATGGAAACAGACAACGGCATGACATTGTGCATTCCCACTGTTTTCATCTCCTGGACAGGTGAAGCCTTAGACAAGAAAACGCCGCTTTTGCGTTCCATTGCCGCAATGAACAAAGCAGCAATCCGAGTGTTAAAGCTATTAGGAAATACCGAAGTTGCTCCCGTCAATTCCAGTTGCGGTCCCGAACAAGAATACTTCCTGGTAGATGCCAATTTCACCACCAGCCGCCCCGATTTACTGCTAGCAGGTCGCACCCTTTTTGGCAAACCTCCTGCCAAAGGTCAGCAATTTGACGACCACTATTTTGGAGCGATTCCAGAGCGCGTTCAAGTCTTCATGCAGGAAGTAGAAGAAAGAATGTACCGGCTGGGAATTCCTGCCAAAACCCGCCACAACGAAGTAGCTCCCGGTCAGTTTGAAATTGCACCAGTTTTTGAAGCTGCAAACGTCGCCAGCGACCATCAACAATTAACCATGACAATTCTACGCAACACTGCGAAGAAACACGGTTTTATGTGTTTGCTGCACGAGAAGCCTTTCGCCGGCATTAACGGTTCTGGCAAACACGTCAACTGGTCGGTCGGCAATGCCACCCAAGGAAACTTATTAGACCCAGGCGATACACCGCACTCGAACATACAATTTCTAGTATTCTGCGGCGCTGTGATTCGCGGAGTTCACAAATACGGGCCGCTGTTGCGCGCCGTAGTTGCGACTGCCAGCAACGACCACCGATTGGGTGCAAATGAGGCTCCGCCAGCAATTATCTCTGTCTATTTGGGTTCGCAATTAGAAGATATCTTCGGGCAAATTAGCCGGGGAGAAATTAAGGACTCTCAATGTCGGGGAATTATGAACTTAGGTGTAGAAACACTGCCTACTTTCATGAAGGATGCTGGGGACAGAAACCGGACTTCGCCCTTTGCCTTTACTGGAAACAGATTTGAATTCCGTGCAGTAGGTTCCGGTCAATCTGTTTCCGGGCCGCTGGTGGCGATGAATACAATTCTTGCAGATTCTTTGGACTGGATTGCTAACAAATTAGAAAGCGATTTGGCTAACGGAACTGAACTGAATGCTGCCATCCAAACTGTTTTGAAAGAAGTGATGGATGAGCACGGCGCGGTTATATTTGGCGGCAACGGCTATTCGGAAGAATGGCACAAAATGGCCGTTGAGGAACGGGGTTTAGCTAACTTGCGGACTACGGCAGATGCTTTGCCCGTGTTGAAGGAAGGATACATTGAAGACTTGTTTGAAAAGACAGGTGTTCTGACTCCGGTGGAATTGGAAAGCCGTTACGATGTTTATGCAGAGCAGTATTTGCTGGCCATAGAAGTCGAAGCAAAACTGGTAATAAGCATGGCAAAAACCATTATTTACCCCGCAGCGGTGAGGTATTTAGCTGAACTTTCTGGCACGATTTCTAAATTGAAAGAGATTGGGATTGAATTGGAAAAGGAAAGTGCTGAAAAAGTAGCGGTGCTGGTTAAGTCCATGATGGATACTGCGAGCAAATTGAGTGCTGCTTTGAGCAAGCACGATTTTGCTTCGACAGAAGACCATATGCAGTATGCTTCGCAAACAGTTCGTCCTTTGATGGATGAGGTTCGCAAGTATGCGGATGCTCTGGAAGGTGAAGTGGCTGATGATTTGTGGCCACTGCCTACTTATCAAGAAATGCTGTTTGTTAAGTAATCGCGAATTCGGTTAATTGCAGGTTAGATTTGTAAGGACACGGCACTGCCGTGTCCTTACTTGTTTTTAAGCTTTTTTAAGCTTAAAGGAGTGGTACGCTGAATCTGTCAGAGTCATTAAATGCGAGCGAGAGTAAGAGTGGTGAAGATTGTTGAGATACCCTTCAACAAATTTATCATTGAATCTAATCAAAAATAAATTTAATGCTGAGGTAGACATTACTGACAGTATTGACGGTAAAAATAGTGAACCTACCATACGCAAATATGCCCAGTCAGGCTAGGACCTGGTAATTGCAGCCAGTGGTGCCTATTCCAAAGCTGTGGTAGGCTGAATCTGTCAGAGTCATTAAATGCGAGCGAGAGTAAGAGTGGTGAATATTGTTGAGATACCCTTCAACAAATTTATAGGCGTAGAAAAAGTAATATTGCTGCGAAAAGCTATTATGCGAATTCAATCTTTCTTGAAACAAATGACTCTGGCGGCTCTAGCTCTGGTTTTTGCGATCAGTTGCAATCGATCGACTCCGAACGTAAACTCTTCCCCGGAAGCAAGTACCTCTAGCAGCTTTAGAGTGGCAATGCTCACCACAGGCGCCAAAGACAACCAAAGTTGGGATCAAGCTTGCTATGAAGGATTGAATCTAATCAAAAATAAATTTAATGCTGAGGTAGACATTACTGACAGTATTGACGGTGAAAATAGTGAAGCTACCATTCGCAAATATGCCCAGTCAGGCTATGACGTGATAATTGCAGCCAGTGGTGCCTATTCCAAAGCTGCCGAAAAGGTCGCTAAAGAATTTCCGCGAACGAAATTTGCCCTGATTACAACGCATCCAGGGAATAACAGAAATTTGGGGGCTGTTGCCTTTCGATCGGGTGAGGTGGGGTACCTCGCAGGCGCTTTGGCTGCGATAAAGACCAAAAGCAATAAAGTTGGCTATATTGTGGGTGAACCTTATCCGGTTTACAAAGAAGAAGAAGCCTTGTTTAGGCGGGGAGTGAAGGCAACGAATCCCTCTGTTCAAGCCTCGACTGCTTTTCTCAATTCTTGGGTTGATACGGAAAAAGCCATCAAAATTGCAACGGATATGGTGGCCTCTGGAGTAGATGTTTTGACCTTCAACGCGGGTGAGGCAGGGTTAGCCGCGCTAAAAGCCGTTTCGCAAAAGCCAGGAGTCTTTGTGATTGGTAGGACAAAGGATCAGTATGAAGTGGCTCCCGGCAAAGTCCTAACTAGCGTTCTGCAGGACATTCCCAATCTGGTGCTAAATGTCGCAGTATTAACCCAGCAAGGTCGCTGGGAAGGAAAACTTTACAAGTTTGGGCTCAAGGAAAAAATCTACGACTTTGCCCCTTTCCGTGGTAGTCTCACGTCTCAGGAAGAGGACACTTTCAAGACCATCCGAGAAGCTGTGACGACTGGCAAAATCGATGTTTCTCCTTAATGCACCGATTAATTGATTTACTAATATTGATCCTAAGTCCGATGCAAAATCAACGCAACGAGCGCGTTCTGCCGATCGCCAGAAGCTCCCGTTCTCATCCTTGGCAACGCTTCTTTTCTATTGCAAATCAGCTCCGCTATGGTTTGATATTTTTGGTTCTCCTGAGCTTACTGCCCACAGGTGGGTTGTTGATCTACCTCAGCTTTCAGGCGCAGATCCAGGAATCGCGATCGCTCCAAGAAGAGCGTAGCCAGACAGCAGGAGGGCAGATTGATAATTATTTAGATGACTTGAAACGAAAACTGAGCTATTTAGCTAGGGTCAAAGGACTCACAAAATTTCAACCTCAAGCGCAGCAAAGCCTGTTGGAAGGGATGATTCGTCATAATGATGCTTATGAAGCCGTTGCCATTTTGAACCGGAAGGGACAAGTTGTCGCGTCAGTTTCACCCTACGAACCGCTTAAGTTAGAAAATCCCGCCACTTCGCCACTGTTTATTCGTGCCTTCAAACAACAGGAAGATTATGTCAGTCCTGTAGAAATTAATCCTAAAACTCACCAACCAACCACCATTCTGGCGGTTCCGATTCGGAATGAGCGAGATGAGGTGGATGGGGTGCTATTAGCGCAGGTAAATCTCAACTTTCTCTGGTTTATTGTTTCCCAAACGCAGGTGGGCAAAACGGGTTATGTCTATGTAGTTGATGAGCGTAATTTTCTCATTGCTCAAAAGGGTAGTAAGCCAGAAACCTTTCAACTTCAAGATATTTCTAAGCGCCCCTTTTTTCAATTCTTGAAAGCCTCCGAAGATACTAAGCACCTTAACGTTTATCAGGGTCTAAAGCAGGTAGAAGTATTCGGAGCCACTGCCTTAGTTCGGAGCGTGAATTGGAATGTGGTTGTAGAACTGCCAACGGCTGAGGCCTATGCTCCCGTTTACCAAATGCTCTCAATTATGGGAGGCTCATTGACGCTGGTGACGATCGTCGCTGTTGGCATTGGCTTTGTATTTATTCGGCAAATTGTGGTGCCGCTACAGTGCTTAACCGCGGCAGCTACTGAACTCAGTGCGGGGCAGTTAGATACACGGGTCAACATCCACAGCCAAAACGAATTGGGGACATTGGCTATCGCCTTTAACAATATGGCAACCCAGTTAGAGGAACTGATTACAGCAGTTGAAGTGGAACGGAATTTTGTTTCAGCCATTCTTGAAATTGCAGGTGCGCTGGTAGTTGTGCTCGACCCGCAGGGACAAATCGTTCGCTTTAACCGAGCTTGCGAACAAATGACTGATTACTCGTTTAGTCAAGTGAAGGGGCGCTATTTTTGGGACTTGTTCCCGAACTCAGACTTAGCTGGACAAGCCAAAACTGCTTTTGAGTCTTTACAATCTGGTAATTTTCCCCAGCAGTATGAAGGCAGTTGGGTGAGCAAAGATCAACAACTCAGACTTATTGCCTGGTCAGATACTGCTTTACTGGATGATCGAGGTGAAATTGAGTACATCATCAAAACAGGGATTGACATTACTCAACGGAAACAGGCAGAAGAAGAACTCAAAGCGTCGGAACAGCGGCTATCTTTTCTATTCCGCCAAAGTGCACTGGCCGTTGTGGAATGGGATTTAAACTTTCAAGTCACTGCCTGGAATCCAGCGGCAGAAAAGATTTTTGGTTACACGGCTACAGAGGCGATCGGACACCATGCCGCAGAATTAATTGTGCCTGCGTCTGCCAGAGAGGTAGTTGATCGAGTTATGAACAACCTGTTGACTCAGGTTGGAGGAATCTACAGTGTCAACGAAAATATTACCAGAGACGGCAAAACCATTATTTGCGAATGGTTCAATACGCCTTTAGTAGGGGATGCTGGAAAGATTGTTGGAGTTGCATCCTTGACACTGGATATTACTGAGCGCACGCAAGCCGAAACTGCGTTAAGGCAAGCAAAAGAGGAAGCTGAGGTTGCACTCAAAACCTTACAGCAAACTCAAGCACAACTCATTCAGGCAGAGAAAATGTCAGGTTTGGGGCAACTGGTTGCTGGTGTTGCTCACGAAATTAATAATCCAGTCAACTTTATCTATGGCAACCTGAGCCATACTGCCGACTACACGCAAAATTTACTAAAGTTGATTCAGCTTTACCAGCAAACCTATCCAACTAATACCCAAATTCAGGAAAAAATTGAAGAGTTCGAGCTGGACTACATTAGTGAAGATTTACCCAAAATCCTGACTTCAATGAAGGTAGGAGCCGATCGCATTCGTCAAATTGTCCTGTCGCTGCGAAACTTCTCGCGGCTGGATGAGGCAGAAAAGAAGCCAGTTGATATTCACGAGGGGATTGACAGCACATTGATGATTTTGCAAAATCGACTGAAGGCAAATCCGGCTCATCCTGCTATTGAAATTGTCAAGGAGTACGGCGACTTACCGCGAGTAGAGTGCTATGCCGGACAATTGAACCAAGTCTTTATGAATCTTCTGGCAAATGCGATTGATGCTTTAGAAAACTACGACAATCAGCGTTCTCGAAAAGACATCCAAACAAATCCCAGTCGCATCACTATTCGGACTAAGCTAGTCACAAACGAAACTCATTCTGGTTATTCAAAAAATGTAGTAATTCAAGTTCAAGACAATGGGCCTGGGATGCCGGAAACTGTTAGACAACAGGTATTCAATCCCTTCTTCACCACAAAACCAACTGGTAAAGGAACTGGATTAGGGCTATCCATCAGCTATCAAATTGTAGTTGATAAGCACGGTGGCTTACTCCAGTGCTTCTCTCAACCCCATCAAGGAGCAGAGTTCCGAATAGAAATTCCTGTTTTGCAAAGCGGTGCTGTAGCAATTGTTGGTAAATAACTGCGATCGCATTTCTCTATATAGCATTTATTAAGTAGGTTGGAAACTGTTATATCGTATCTGAATTATTTGTGTAAATAAAAGAAAAGTGGTCAGCTAAAATTAAAGAAAAAAAGGGGGTATACAAGTAGTTAGTGCCAGCAGGGGGCGCTCTGACTCGCGACAGCAGGCTTTAAGGAGTCGGGGATTTAACATAAGATTAGATCGACCTACTTAAAGCTAGATAAATGACTGTCCCGCGTCTGGAACAATTTAGAGGTTGTCTGATCGGTCAGTGTCTCGGCGACGCTATAGGCTGTAGAGTAGAAGGCTATTCTCCGGAAGTTTGCCAAAACTTTGTCAACTACGAAGTTAGACGCAAAAAAATCAGAGATCGCGATCGCTTCGGCTTGCCTTTTGGTCAATACACGGACGACTCCCAACTCGCCCGCGAACTCCTCCAAAGCTACGTCGCTTGTGGCGAATTCGACCCCAGCGACTACGCCACCCGTATTGCTGACATTTTCGCTCAACAGCGCATTGTCGGGCGGGGTCGAGCGACAGAAGAAGCTGCAAACCGCCTGATTCGGGGCGTTGCTTGGCAAGAAGCTGGTACTCCTGCTCCCAATGCTGGTAATGGCAGTGCTATGAGGGCTGGGCCGATCGGCTTAATATTCTACGATCGCCCGTCCCAGCTTGTACAAGCTGCTTGCGATCAAGGGCGCATCACCCATCAAGATTCGCGGTGTTCTGCGGGGGCTGTGGCGATTGCGGGGGCTGTGGCGATCGCCCTCCAATCTGACATGATGATTGAAACTGAGCCATTTCTCGGTCAACTGAGCGAATGGGTAGGAGAAGTTGATTCTTCCTTTGCCGCTTTGCTCAAAGATTTGACTGATTGGGTCAAATTGCCTCCAGAGTCAGCCGTAGAGTTGATTTCTAAAGCTGGACTCCCGTTAAACTACGAGCACTCTTGGCAAGGAATTTCCCCTTTTGTAGTTGGTAGCGTCTTGTGGAGTTTGTATGCGTTTTTGAGAACGCCTCAAGATTACTGGGAAACTCTCTGCACTAGCATCGCCGTCGGTGGCGATGTGGACACCACCGCAGCAATGGCTTGTGCGATCAGCGGGGCATTTCTGGGCCTAGAAGCCATCCCGAATCAGCTAGCGGAATTTTTGAACGATCGGGGTACCTGGGGTCTGGGCGAACTGATTAAACTCGCTGACAATTGTTATCAGTTGAAAGTGAAGTTGTAGGCGCTTCTAACAACTTAGGACTTATTATTACGGCTAAATAAATTTGGACGATCGACATTTGTTTCTAAATCAGTCGATCGCCCCGACTCAAATTCCCTCAATCAAACGATTTTCTCGCTAGAAAGTTTCCCAGTAGCAGGAGGCTCTACCGTATCGCCAAAGACAATCCGCAGAAAAGGCGGAGCCAAAAAAGTCGTCAGAATCACCATGATAATAATCGACACTTCTAACGGTTTATCCAAAACCCCACTCGCGGAACCGATGGCGGCAAACACTAACCCGACTTCGCCCCGAGGAATCATCCCCACTCCGATCGCCAATCGATTGATTCCCGGCTGACCAAATACCACCCAGCCTGTTACGATCTTGCCAAAAATAGCAACGACAATCAAGAAAGTGGCAATCAAAAGTCCCGCCCGATTATCCGGCACTGCTGGGTTCAAAACTCCCAAATCTGCCCGTGCTCCCACCGTTACAAAGAAGATGGGCACAAATAAATCGGCGATGGGTTTCACCAGTTCATCCAACTCCTTGCGGGCCTCGCTTTCATCCAATACCAAACCAGCCGCAAACGCACCCAAAATCGCTTCGAGATGAATTGCGTTGCCCAGAAAAGCCATAAAGTAGGCAAAAATAAATGCCGGGATGATAATATTGCCGCGAGTTTTGAGTTGACCCACCACCGCCGAAAAGGTTTTGTTGAAGACACCGCCCAGCAGAATCGAACCTAGCAGAAAAACAGTGGCGCTGACAATCAAATAGATGACATTAACAACATCAATCTCCCCGGTTTTGGCTAAACTGGCGACAACAGCCAGGACAATAATTCCTAGCACATCATCAATCACCGCCGCACCGACAATAATTTGACCTTCTTTAGAGTTCAGTTGTCCTAATTCCGACAACACTTTAGATGTAATTCCAATGCTGGTTGCCGTCAAAGCTGCCCCCGCAAAAATTGCTGGAATTGCCGCCGTGTGGAAAATCATCATCAAGCCCGCAGTACCAGCGGCAAAGGGAACTGCCACACCTACGCAGGCGACAACGGTAGCTTGAATTCCGACTTGCTTGAGTTGTTTGAGATCCGACTCTAAGCCAATTTCAAACAGCAGAATAATCACACCTAATTCAGCCAGCACTGACATGACTTCACTCTGCGATTCAAAGACACTTGTGAGGGCGGCAGGAGACAGATGATTAATCGATTGCAGAACTGTCATAATCCCTGAGTCTGAGGCTGACAGGCCGCTTCCGGGAAAAACGATCAAGTGTAAAGCAGATATTCCAATAATCACCCCTGCTACAAGTTCACCCAAAACCGGCGGAAAATCAAACTTTCCAGCCACTTCTGCGCCGATTTTACTGGCGATATAAATCACGACCAAACTGAGCAAAACTCCGCTCATAACGATCGGCGCATTTTCGGCCTCGACTGTTGCTAACAAAGGTATGGGGGCAACTAGAGAAGCCATCCCAGAACTTAAAGCTGTAATTGTATGGTTCAAAAACATGGGTACGATGATGGTAAGAAAGACGATTCTACGCTGACTGTTGACTGTTGACTGTTGACTGTTGACTGATGACTGTTGACTGTTGACTGTTGACTGATGACTGATGACTAATGACTGTTGACTGTTAACTGTGAGTCGGAAAATTGATAACTGTTACATATTGGGTAGCCAGTTAACTCGACATGACTATCAAGCAAAGCTTGAAGAACCCAAATCTGGCGGTACATCCTGCCACCGCCCTTGTCCGACTGCTTGAATTGCTTCTTTTAGCAAGATATCGCCGGTATAAATTGCCCTACCGACGATCGCACTTTTGACACCAATGGGTTCCAAAGCCAGCAAACTCAACAAATCTGCGATCGAACTAACGCCACCGGAAGCAATCACCGGAATCGAAATAGCGTTAGCAATTTCGCGCAAAGATTCCAAATTTGGCCCTTCCATAGTACCGTCGCGGTGAATGTCGGTGTAAATAATTTCAGCAGCGCCTAACTCGGCCATTTTTTGCGCCAATTCTGTTGCTAAAACTTCCGAAGTTTCTAGCCAGCCTCTAGTCGCAACTTTACCATTTCTGGCATCGATGCCAACCAGAATTCTGCCGGGAAATTCGGCGCACAATTCGCCGACTAATTGCGGTTGTTCGACGGCGACAGTGCCGAGAATGACGCGCCGAACGCCTAAATTGAGGATAGCAGCAACAGAAGCGCGATCGCGCATTCCCCCACCTACTTGACAGGGAACGTCTACTGATCGGACGATCGCTTCAATGGCTGCTTGGTTGACTGGATGCCCTGCTTTGGCGCCGTCGAGGTCTACTAAATGCAGCATGGTTGCGCCTTCATTTACCCACTCTCTGGCGACTGCGACTGGGTTGTCGTTAAAAGTTTGAGACTTCGCGTAGTCTCCCTGATACAATCTGACGCATTTTCCATCCAATAAGTCGATCGCTGGAATTACATTCATAATTTTTCCTCAAATTGCTAATTATACCAGTTAAAAAAAAGAATGCAACTTTAGGCAAGCTTCCAACCCATACACAATCATTCATTCCGAATTCTAAAATCTAAAATTTAAAATCTAAAATCTAAAATCTAAAATGGTATTACCCATCACCATTTATTCTTGACATTCGCAACCGCTATTTAAATGAAACATAATCGCCGAAGAAAGCGTTGACCATAAAGGAGTATTGACATCAGCTTTTTGCAAAGATTCGGCCGTCCAGTCGTTGCAAGTTCTCAAAATAGAGTAACTGCCTTTGGCTTCATAAAAACTGTCGCTGTTGTCGTAGCCGTAGCTAATTTTCATTTTATTACCTGCTGCGTCTAATAGAAATGAATTTTTAATAACATTTACCATTTTCAGATAATTTGCGCCGCTAATTTTAACACATTTGGTTTCTATACTTTGGGGAAAAAGCCGATAACTTTGAACGTGTACGGTAGACGGAGTAGGGAGAAATAGCGCCTTGAAAGCTGTAACTGGGTTGATACTTCCTGATGTGGCAGTTTCCAGCATAAAAGCTCTATCTCCCCAGCCAAAAGACAAATATTTATAATCAGAAGTGGCATCCCGCCCTATTTCTGTTAACGGTAAATATTGATTCCAGTCAAAATATTTATTTTTAACTGGAACAATGATTTCGGTGTGGATGCCTTGGTTGGAAATGTATAGAGAGATTGTGCAATCTGCTTGCGAGTAATTTCCCCACTTTCTGGGAGTGAGATAGCCAATTGTTAGGAAACCGCTCAAAGATAAGATGACAATTACTAAGCGCTGTATGATTTTTCTCATTTTAACCGTGGGTTTCAAATTCAGCCTTCGGATGGCGGGCGCTGCATCTTTGTGGGAAAGAATTCTTGGAAGGCATAATTGCGCTGTTCGGGGGTTTCCCTCGCCCAATTCGACAAACTTTCGTAGAAAAAGAACGACACGCCAGCGAAATCTCTTTTTCGCACTTCTTGCACTTGTTCTTGAATTTGTTTGAGGGGGACGGAATTATTTTTAAGACCAGTTAAAATGCCGATCGCAGTTGGAATGTTAAGTTTAGCCAGTTTAACTTCTTCCCGTTCCAGTTCGGCACTAAAACGCTTGATGTCGCTGCGATAAATTTGCAACACAATTTCTTGGATGTAGCCCCGTCTTTCCCAGGTAAACCAGTCCTGCAAGTGGGCGGGTAAAGAAAAGTGAAAAGGGTTCGGAGATAAGCTGACAATACATTTTTCTTTGCGGGATTTGATGGCGCGGGAAACTCTGCCCACGAAGTCGTTGATTTTGTCAGCGCGCCAGCGCACCCAGAAGGTTTCGCGGGCGTCGTCGGAGGGAGGGCTTTTGATTTGTTCCTGATACATTGACACTGTTAACGGCTCGTAGCCAAATTCTACTGGCAAGCCGAAATGGTCGTCAAATTGAATGCCGTCTACATCATAATTATCGACAATTTCTAGGATTAAATCTAAGATAAATTGCTGAACTTCGGGATGAAAGGGATTCAGCCAAACTCGCTCGTGTTTGCCTTCTTTCCAAATAGTTGAACCGTCGCGCCGCTGTGCCAGCCACTCTGGGTGAAGTGTGGCTAATTCCGATTCGGCGGGAGCCATGAAACCAAACTCAAACCAGGGGATTACTGCTATACCTTTTTGGCGGGATTGTGCTATAATTTCTTTCAGGATGTCTCGGTCTTTCAATCCGGGTGATGGGTCGAGCGACTGTCCGAATGTTCGTTGGGCTACAGCACTCGGATAAAGCGTATACCCTCCTTGCCAAACCGTGGGATAGATGGTATTGAAATTGAGTTGATCCAGTCGATTTACAGCGTCAATGATGTTGTTGCGGGAGAAGATAACCTCGCTGTCAATGTTAGTTAGCCAGACGCCGCGCAATTCGGTTGTTGGGGTTTTGGGCGAGGTTTGAGCCAAGAGACGCGGGGATAAAATCGCGGAGGAGGTAAGGGCGATCGCAAAAACAACTATTAAAGCCAGTATGCGCTGCCATTTGTGCAATTTAATCATCAATTTTTCGCAAATATGATTATTTTTAGACTGATATTTTACCGTATAATTAGCTTGTTAGGGTGCGTCAGCGAAGGTTATTTTATTAAAAGTCACTCGAACATTTCCTGACGCACCTAATATTTTTGATATTATTGGGGGTCAACGATGGTACCCATAAATAATATGGTTCCTGTAGTATTGTCTCGAATAGCACAAAAGAATGGACGGTTTACATTCATTTCAAAAGCCGACATAGATCTCGTTAACTCAATTACAGTCACGGCTGCTGCTTCTGTACCTTCTTCGTTAACTTCGACAAATGTCTTGTGTGTGACCGATTCTACTGCTACTTGGCTATCAGTCATGGGGGAAAAGTCTGTTTTCAATCCACCGAAAATTTCTGCCATTCCCAAAGCTATAAGTGTGTCGTTCAGTTTAACTGCATACTCCATTTTGAAGCGCGGTATTTCAATCATTCCACTTTTAACTCTAAATTCTGGCATCCATTTATTCCAGTTTTCGGGCGTTAATTGCTGCGAGAAAGTTGCCAAATTGGTATTGGAGTTTGGCAAGAAAATATACATACTCAGAGCGCCTTTTTTGCCGTAAGGTAAACTGACTGCTTGAAAAGTGTCTGTTTCGTAGCACCGATAAGAGCCACTCTGGGACATCATGGGATGCTGTTTGGAACTGCTGTCTGTTAAATAAAAAGTTTTGTTGGCAGTTTGAGATTTATCAAATGGCGTTTCCCAGTTGCCTTTGAAATAGATGGCGTTAATCAAAAATAAAAGTGTCCTCGGGGTAATTTTAGTGACTATTTTATCAATTTTTCCTTGAGTTTTTTGGCTCACCCAGTTGTTAATGATGCTGAGAGCTTCTTGCGGGTTCTGAAAGTCTATTTCGCTAATATTGGCTTGGTAGTATTGTTGATTTATTTGCAAAAATTCGGGTTTTAATGAGAAGCCTTGTTTGACAAAAAGCGCGTTGGCAATTGATACTTGGATCTTGGGGTCATTTTTTTGCAAACTCTTTTGCAAATTTTGATTTGCTGCGTTGATTGCTTTTGGACTCATTTTCGTTAATTCGAGGGCTTTTGTCATTTCTTGTTTGGTTTCTCCGCTGACTCCGTTGTATGTCATTGACAGTGCGAGGCTGACAGAAGTAGGAGAAATAAAGATATTTTTATTGGGCTGTTGTTTGCTTAGGGTGTTGAACAAGTTAAAAGCAAATTTGGTATTAGCTGCAACAAGTCTGGCGTCTACATTTATCTGGCTGTTAGGCGGTGTCATGGCTAGAGCTTCTGAGTGATTGGGATTTGCGAGGTTGATTGCGTTAATTTTTAGTGGCGGCGCTAATTATGTGATTAAACCGCAAATGATATCATATTCTATTGGTTAATTTTTTAAGAATAACCTTGCAGGTTCATGACTTTTAGATAGTGGGCTTCTATTTCACTTACTGTTTGCGATTGACGCTTGCTCGTCCACTCGCTGCGATCGAATAGTTCCCGCCTCAAAGCATCAACATCGATCGTTTTCACCTTACCTTCTGCGACAATTTGCTTGGCGTTTACCCAAACGCTGTCTACGGCATTAGTCGGGCGTCCCAATATTAGCAAGCCAATCGGATCGGTGCGCGGCAGCAATGATAAACTGGTTAAATCATACAGCACAAAATCTGCTTTTTTACCGACTGTCAATGAACCCATTTCATCGGCAGCATTTAAGCCTTTTGCTCCTCCCAGGGATGCCATTTCTACAGACTGGCGCGGTGTAATCCATTGGCGGTAATCCAAATCCGTGATATTGTGCAAAATCGAACCAATTTTAATCGCTTCCAGCAAATCTTGAGAGTCATTGCTAGCAGCGCCGTCGCAGCCAAAAGATACGTTAACTCCCGCTTGACGGTATTTCAAAATCGGTGCAATCCCGCTTCCCAGGCGCAAGTTGCTAAGGGGATTGTGTACGACTGTCGCTCCAGTTTCTGCCATAATCGCAATGTCAGAATCGTCCAGCCAAACGGAGTGCGCTAAGGAAGTTTGCGGACTCAAATAACCAATTTTTTGCAGGTGTTCGACAGCGCTACAGCCGTATTTTTCGTGAGCTAACTGTTTTTGAGCGGGGGTTTCCAAGAGGTGGGCGTGCCGACAAAGATTGTAGCGATCGCTCAATTCGATGCAGCCTTCAAACAAAGCATCGGAACACAGTTGAATTCCCGTCGGCGCCAACAACATATTAACACCTTTTTCGGGATTTTGAAACTGTTTTATGGCTGTTTCCATTAATTCCAAAGTTGCCTTAGTCGATCGAAGGTAAGCCGCGTGTTCGATGCCGCTATCGCCAGAAGGCATTCCCGCTGTCAGGGATTCATCTTGAATTAACGGCCCGATAAAAGCGCGGATACCGATTTCTTGATAAGCGCGAACGGCGGCGGCGATTGTCTCTAATTCTTGCCCCGGAATCAAAACTAAATGATCGACTACGCTTGTACCGCCCGACAGCAATGTTTCTACCGCAGTTCCCAAGGCGCTCAAATAAACTTGTTCGGGATCGAGAGGCGTAA
Organism: Microcoleus sp. B3-A4; assembly: GCF_036705385.1. Lineage (NCBI taxonomy): Bacteria > Bacillati > Cyanobacteriota > Cyanophyceae > Oscillatoriales > Microcoleaceae > Microcoleus > Microcoleus sp. B3-A4. Next base: position 29,671 of record NZ_JAUBUI010000041.1, read on the forward strand.
AATCGTATAATTCGGCAATCCACAACTCCAGCGGCAAAGGGGAATTATGCCCCGTTGCCACATTTCTGAAGAGTGAGTGTGCGCGTTGACAAAACCGGGTAGCAGCAGCTTATTTTTGCCGTCAATAACTGTTTGCCCCCCCCTATCCTTCCCTTGGTAAGCGGGGGAATTAGAGGGTGGATTATTGGGCGCGATCGCACTTATGCAATTATCCACCACTTGCACATCTGCGGTTTCATAACCGCTATCAACCGGAATTAAAGCATTTTGAATTGTAAAGCTCATAGATTTACCCTTTTTGTAAATTTCTATTGATTTTTATTATATAATTGCAGACCGCTAACATTTGCGCTCACGTGTAATAAAGTTAATAAATCCTAAACTCGATCAAAAAGTTACCCTGGATACTTAATTCTAACAAAGATTTAAGATATGACAAGTTAGTAACCATCAAATAGTTATAAGATTGAAATTGTTTTTGAGTCAAAATCCATATGAATCCTGATTCTCTCCGCACTTTGGGCGTACCGCCGAATGCTTGGAAAGTTGATGCCAAAATTGCCGATATCACCCGATCGCCGATCGCGCCTCAACCTGTTACCCTGGAAACAGAAACTAAAACCCTGCGTTTGGACTTAGCAAAAGCAGCAATGTTGGTGATAGATATGCAAAACGATTTCTGTCATCCCGACGGTTGGCTAGCACATATCGGCGTAGATGTAACGCCCGCAAGAACTCCAATTAATCCTTTAAAAAATTTGCTGCCCGAATTGCGATCGCACGCAGTACCAATTATTTGGATAAACTGGGGAAACCGCCCCGATTTGCTCAATATTAGTGCAGCTTCCCGTCACGTTTACAATCCCACAGGCGACGGCGTAGGTTTGGGAGATCCGCTGCCAAAAAACAACGCACCTGTACTGATGGCAGGGAGTTGGGCGGCGCAGGTTGTCGATGAATTAAAACCCAAACCGGAGGATATTTGCGTTGATAAATATCGGATGAGTGGCTTTTGGGATACTCCTTTAGATAGTATCTTGCGGAACCTCGGCAGAACTACACTTTTCTTTGGAGGAGTAAACGCCGATCAGTGCGTCATGGCTACGCTGCAAGATGCTAATTTCCTCGGTTACGACTGTATTTTAGTCAAAGATTGTACAGCTACGACATCTCCCGAGTATTGCTGGCAAGCTACTCTTTATAACGTTAAACAATGTTTTGGTTTTTTGTCGGATTCTCAGGCTATGTTAGAAGCAATTAAATAGTAGGCATTAGTCATTGTCATTAGTCATTAGGAATAAATTTTTGAGTCTCAACTGAGAACTAAGGACTCTGGCTTTTCACTAATGACACCAGCCACCTACCAATTGACAACCAACCATAAAAAAATGACAAACCACTGCATGATTCCTGTTATAAAGTCTCCGAAAGACTACGAAGCATTTCGTATCAGTCCAGGCGATACTAATAGATTAGCGATCGTCTTCGATCCTGTAACAGCTAATGTTTCGTTAACTGTTTGCGTGGAAATTTTCGATGTGGGCGGCAAAACTCCTCCCAACCGCCATCAATTCGCAGTAGAAATGTTTTTTGTACTCAAAGGCAAAGGGCAAGCAACCTGCGACGGCAAAACAGTTGGTATTCAACCGGGAGATAGTTTGTTAGTGCCTCCAACAGGCACTCACCTAATTGAGAATACGGGCAGTGAACGTTTGTACACTTTGTGCATCATGGTGCCGAATGAGGATTTTGTAGAACTAATTCGCAGCGGCACACCAGTCGAACTCGATGAGGAAGATATGAGAGTTCTCAGGCGATCGGATGTACTCGTATCCTGCTAGGTTTGTAGTAAGGAGTGGAGTGCTTAGATGAAAACTATTTCATCAGGTTTGTAGTCAGGGTTTCCGTCCTTAGAAGAAGCACTAAAGCCCTGACTACAAACTTTTTTATTTGATGTTTTTTAGGATTTATGCTGAAACTTTGGCCGAAAGAAACAGCGTCAATGCTAACTAAAGATGCGGTTCGTTTAGATGCTGACATCTATCGCCCCGATGCGGAGGGCGAATTTCCAGTATTATTAATGCGGCAACCTTACGGAAGGGCGATCGCCTCTACAGTCGTATATTCCCATCCCGCATGGTACGCCAAACACGGCTACATCGTTGTCATCCAAGACGTGCGGGGACGCGGCACTTCCGAAGGCGAATTTAACCCTTTTGTTAGCGAAACACAAGACGGTTTTGATAGCGTCAATTGGGCAGCTAATTTGCCGGGAAGTAACGGCAAAGTCGGAATGTACGGTTTTTCCTACCAAGGGATGACTCAACTCTACGCGGCGGCTGCTAAACCAAGCGCATTAATAACAATTTGTCCGGCAATGGTAGGCGGCAATTTATACGCAGATTGGGCCTATGAAGGCGGCGCGTTTTGTCTGCAATCAAATCTCGGCTGGGCAATTCAGCTAGCCGCAGAAACCGCTCGCTTAAAAGGCGATATTTCTGCCTATCAAGCCTTTTATGCAGCTTCGAGAAATCTCCCGCTATACGATAGTTTACCCGCCCGTCCTGAGATTATTAAAAATCTGGGCGCCGACTTATATTACCACGATTGGTTGGATAATTATCGACCCAACGACTATTGGGAAAACTTATCGCCAAACATCAAAGATTTAGACTTGCCCATGCTACACATTGGCGGTTGGTTTGATACTTATTTGCGGGGAACAATCCATCTTTACAAGGAAATGGCGAGCCGGAGCTCCTGTCCGCAGCATTTGATAATTGGCCCTTGGGCGCATTTACCTTGGGGGCGAAAAGTGGGAGCTTTGGATTATGGTTTTGCAGCTTCAAATCCTGTGGATGAGTTGCAAATTCGCTGGTTCGATCGCTTCCTCAAAGGAGTTGATACAGGAATATTAGACGAACGGCCGATTTCGCTATTTGAGATGGGGAGGAATGATTGGCGGAAATTTGATAAATGGCCTAATAATCATAAATCTTATTTTTTAGCAAGTAATGGACTTGCCGCGATGAGAGAAGATGCGGGTATTTTAACAGAGAGTTGCCCGGATGTTTGCACTGAGGATATATTCGTCCATGACCCTTGGCGGCCCATGCCGTCCTTGGGAGGTCACGCTGCATTTCCTGCCGGTTCGATGGAGCGATCGACTATTGACTGCCGCACCGATGTTTTAACATACACTTCGGCACCGCTAACAGCAGATTTGCACTTAGCTGGAGATATAATTGTCGAAGTATTTTGTACCGCCGATGCGCCGAGTTTTGATTTGTGTGCGATACTTTCTGAGGTAAAAGATAGTGGCAGCGTTTACAATTTTAGTCAAGGTTACGTCCGGATGAATTCAGGTGAAACACCTGTAAGAATTGTCCTGCAAGCAACTTGTATGCAAATTGCCAAAGGTAATGCGTTGCGTCTGAGTTTGAGTGCGGCTTGTTTTCCCGCTTACGACGTGAATCCGGGAACTGGTGTACCTCCCGGTGAAGCGCGCGCGATCAATGCTAAAATTATCACGCTGACAGTAAGTTGTGGCGGGAATTCTCCCTCTCAAATTTTGCTGCCAATTCTCAATTAAACCTAGAATTTATTCAATTATGAGCATTATTTTTCACATCACCCGCAGCCAACAGTGGGAAGAAGCAAAACAAGTTCAATCCTATCGCGGAGATACGCTAGATACTGAAGGATTTATCCACTGTTCGACTCTGCCGCAAGTTCTTAGATCTGCTAATAAATTTTTTGTGGGACAAACAGGATTGCTGCTGCTTTGGATTGACTCGGACAAAGTGCAAGCTGAACTTAAGTATGAATTGGCGGCGGGTGATAATTACCCGCACATTTACGGGCCGCTGAATGTTGATGCTGTGTTGAAAGTTGTTGAGTTTGAACCGGGTGCCGATGGCAACTTTGAATTGCCGGAAGAATTAAAAAATGTTGTTTAAGATTCTGATTTTTTAGCATTGTAAACTAACTTTTTAGGGCGGGCTAGAAGCCCACCCCACGGGAAAGTTGAATTTTGTGGAACGGGCATCTTGCCCGTTCTAATTTCTGAAATTTATCAATTTAAACTGACTGATTAACCAACTCTGCCGCCAATTTCAGCGCATCTTCGCGAGTTGCAATTCTACCCTCCACCCGCGCTAATTGAATCTCCATTAAAAATTGACCGATGCGCGGACTTCTGGGCAATTTCAAATATTCCATTAAATCATTGCCGGTAACTAATTGTGTGGGATGAGCAATAATATCATCAGCATCCAGATAGCGATTAATTAACAGTGAAATATCCTCAACCGCAACTCCCGCCGCCACCGCCAAAACCGTTAAAACTGGAAATACTATTCCCACATCCCGAAACAAAAAATACTGTTCTCGCAAAGACATTTCCGCAATAGGTTTTGCTTGCAATTGTGGCAAGTATTTCAAAAGCCCGATCGCACTTTTAATCTCCGCATTGCTATACTTCAACCGCAGCAACTGGGTTTCAGCAATTGTCTGGTCGGAATCTGCCAAAATAGCCAGCTTCGCGACAGCCAACAAAGGCGTTTTAATTGTATCTCGAATCTGATGCCCGAATTCCTTCCCTAATTCCGGGTAAATTGCAGCTAACTTGGCAGCAGATGCGTCAATTTTTGTCAAAATATCGAAACGGTCGATCGCACTTTCAAACCAAATCGAAAACAAACCGTCTTCGCAACCGCGACAAATCCAAGGAACACCGTTAGGATTGCTCAACAAATAACCCAATTCCGTCCGCACCCGTTCCACCGCTACCCGACTCAACAGCGGCGCTAATTCTCGAATCGCCGATTGAGTTTCAGGTTCGATCGCAAAACCCAACTGCGCCGCTTGGCGGTAAGCTCTTAATAACCTCAGCGGATCGTCCTCCAAATTTGACCGCGAAATCATCCGCAGCACACCCAACCGCAAATCAGTTTGACCGTCCAAAGGATCGATGATTTCTCCTGTAAAAGGATTGTAGGCGATCGCATTTATCCGAAAATCCCGGCGCAGCAAATCCCCCTCCAGACTCCCCCCTTCCGCTTGCGCCAAATCCACCGTACCGCCCGCAAACACCACCCGCGCAATTTGGCGTTCCGCATCCAACAAGACAAATCCACCATTCGTGCGATCGGCAATTTTTCGAGCAGTCTTCACCGCCCGTGTTAGCATGACAAAATCCAAGTCAAAATAGTGCGATCGGCGGCCCAGCAACGCATCCCGTACCGCACCGCCCACCAGATAAGCAGGCGGTGTCAGCAGTTTCAAATCAAACGGCCAAGTATTAGGAGATAATGAAGAGGGCAAATTAATCGGCATTGCAACAAAAATCTACAAACTTACAAACAATTAAACTCTTGCTACGCTAGATTAACAGAAAGCTCAAATTTCACCAATCTTTTTGAAATGCACAGAGGATATCAAGAATGTGTATTTGTATTAACTGCCACTATGTAGACCGCTGCTTCACCTACCACGCCGTAGAAGAACAGCACGAACAGCTTCACCTCACCGAAACACCCGATTTCGACCCCGTAGAACCCACCATCAACGTCAACATCCGTCCCCGCCAAGACGAAATTGAAATGGAATGGGATGTAGTCGGGTGTCAGAGTTTCAAGCAAGAGACCGGCAAATGGGCAAAATTGCGGCCAGGCGAACTCGTCCCGACTTAAGGAAGAAGGAAGAAGGAAGAAGGAAGAAGGAAGAACGAAAAAATAAAACGCTCTCATTTTCTTGTTTCTTCTTTTTACCCGCTTTTCAATTTTCCATTTCCAATATTCAATTTCCAATTTTCAATTACCGATGCCCGATGCCCGATGCCCGATGCCCGATGCCCAATTCCCCATTCCCAATTAAAAATCTAAAATCTAAAATCTAAAATCTAAAATCCAATGTGCTATTGCTTAAACCCAACTTGTCAGAATCCGCACAACCCAGGGGATGCAGAATTGTGCCAAAGTTGCGGCTCAAAATTGTTGTTGACTATTGACGCAGAAACGCCATCAGCATCTCGCTACCGAACCATAAAGCCGATCGGGCAAGGAGGCTTTGGCCGAACATTTCTAGCAGTTGATGAAACCAAACCCCTGATTTTTTCGCAGTGCGTAATCAAGCAATTTTTGCAGCAAAATACCGCAGCCGAAAAAGCCGCTCAACTATTTCACCAAGAAGCAGCCCAGCTAGAAACCTTGGGAAAACATCCCCAGATTCCAGAATTAATCGCGCATTTTGAACAAGACGGGAGACAGTATTTAGTACAAGAATTTATAGACGGCAAAAACCTAGCCAGAGAATTAGAACAAAAAGGAGCATTCACCGAAACTCAAATTCGGCAAATCCTCAACGATTTATTGCCAGTGCTCCACTTCGTCCACAAATCCAAAGTCATTCACCGCGATATCAAACCAGAAAATATCATTCGCCGCCGACTAACTCCAGCCCCTTTACCCGCCTTAGAAAATTCCTATCAACCCTCTCCTTTCCAAAAAGATATTGTTTTAGTAGACTTTGGTGCAGCTAAGAAAGTAACAGCAACCGGGTTGCCGCAAACTGGTACAATCATCGGCAGTGCTGCTTATACAGCCCCAGAACAATTGATGGGGAAAGCAGTTTTTGCCAGCGATATCTACAGTTTGGGCGTTACCTGCATTCACTTGTTGACTGAAATTCCTCCCTTCGATTTGTTCGACAGTACAGAGGATTCTTGGGCTTGGAGAAATTATTTGAAGACTGCTGTTAGCGACGATTTGGGCCGCATCCTCGACACCATGCTTCAAAGTGCCACCAATAGGCGCTACAGTTCAGCATCAGCAGTCATCCGGCACTTGAACCCCAAACCGGTGTATTTAGACGCAGAGCCTGTGCTAGACGCGCCGGAAACGCCCGCAGAACGGGTGGTTACACCTGCGCCCGGTGTCTCGCTTTTCACTCGCCAACAGCAAGCCGAAATTCAGCAAGCTTTGCAAGAGGATCTCGCCCCCTACAATGTTACAATCCAAGTCAGTCAAGCCAAGCAACAGCTCAATATCGTCATCAACAGAACCGAAGATAACCCCGTTTACTATCCGCACTTATCTCAAATAATTGCCACCAGACTCACCGATTTGCAGTTAAATAAAGTCGCAGCCGTGAAGCTGTTGGGAAGAGTCAACAATTCTCGCCGCCCGGAGTGGAAGCAAATATTGCAAATCGATCCCAAGATTCAATTGAGAAACAAACTCGTGCGGCTGCAACACAATCAATTACTCAAGAAAATCGCCCCTGTTACTACCCAAGAATTTTGGCTGCCGAAGTTGAAAACTCAGGATTTTTGGATAGATGCGCTAATGTTTGCCTTAGTTTGGTTTATCTTTGGCTCTCAAATAGTCATTTTTAATTCTTGGTTTGCGCTAATAGTTACGTCGGGTTTTATGGCGGTGAAACATCAAGTTTCCCAACACAAAGAATTTGCCAATAAAAATTTATTTGCAAGTTTAGTTGTGCTGTTTTTGATGACTGGGGGGATGGGTAATTCGAGGATTTTAAATACGGGAATATTTGGCATTCTTTTGGGTTGCTTAGTTGTCGCTTTGCCTCTGTTTTTTGTTAAGGAAAATTACCACTAATCGTGAATAGCAATCCCCAAGACGGAACATCAGTTAAAAAATACGGCTTAGCCCTGCACACAGCTAGTCGCGAACTCGGTTTAGCCATCAGCAATTTTGCCGGGGATTCTCGCTGCCAAACTTGGAATTTGGATCGCGATTTAGCAACTCATTTGCATCAGTATTTAGTCGAATTTATTCAGCCGCAAAATTGGGCGGATTTGGCTTTTATTGCAGTGGCGAAGGGGCCCGGAGGTTTCACGGGGACTCGGATGGGTATGGTGACGGCGCGGACTTTGGCTCAACAGTTGGATATTCCGGTTTTTGCGATTTCAACTTTGGCGGCTGTCGCTTGGGCGGAACCCCCCCAACCCCCCCTTGCTAAGGGGGGGCTTTTGAGTGCAGAACCTTCCGTTGCTAAGGGGGGGCTTTTGAATACGGAACCCCCCCAACCCCCCCTTGCTAAGGGGGGGCTTTTGAGAGATGATATCGCGCTGCAAATGCCTGCACAGCGGGGACAATTGTTTGGGGCGGTTTATTCAGTTAACAAAGATTCTGGTTTAATTGAGTTGTTTCCTGAGACGGTGATGACTCCTGAATCTTGGCAGGAAAAGTTGGATAATTGGGGGAATTATTATCAGTTGATTGAAGTTGGTAGCGAGTTGGGTTGGTCGGTTTCTAGTGTGTTGGAATTGGCTTATTTGGAGTGGCAAATGGGAAGTCGTCCTGATTGGTCGGATGCTTTGCCTTTTTACGGTCAACATCCGGTTAAGGGACACTGAATATTGGGAATAGGGAAATGGGTAATTGGTAATTGGTAAATTGTTTATTTAAGGGCGATACAAACTTCGAGGCAAAAAGTTAATGTTAGCGGGTCTGGGTTTTCGCTTCGCAATCGATCGATCTCAGCTCGATCGCAGCCGCGAGATTCCATGAAATCGAGCATCCAGTTCGTTATTGTAGCGAGATCGATGTATTTTGCTCCGAGACAAACAGGGCAAATTTCTGGGCTGAGGGTACCGGTGCCGCCGCATTCGGGGCAATCCCAGTGGGTTGTTACGGGATCGGGGGTAGTTAGGATGTTGTTCATGCTGGGAAAAAGTACGCGCGGCGTAGCGATCCCGTAGGGAATCGCACCTACTCGTTCACTGTAGCAAAAATGCCGATCGCCCTGACTTCTTCCTGCCTTAACACTAAGCAGGCTAGTGACTAAAATTGAAAAAAATACAAAAGGGGTGGCTATGTTCGATCGCACTCAATGGTTTTTGGCTGGTATGTCGATCGCGCTTTCGCTTCAGTTAAGTCAGCCAGTGGCAGCAGCCGTGCCCGTTGGCAAAGTCGAACAAACAGCACAAACTAACAGTAGCGACGCGGCCAAAAAAGTATATGAAGAAGGAGTACAACTCTACCATCAAGGAACAGCGGAATCAAAAAGAGGTGCGATCGTCAAATATGAAGAAGCATTAAAACTGTATCGGGCCGTAGGCGATCGCTCAGGGGAAGCGAACACCCTCACCTGGCTCGGCGGTATTTACTCAGAATTGGGAGAAAAAAAGAAAGCGCTAGAGTATTACAGCCATTCCCTTCCCCTGAGTCGGGCCCTCGGCGATCACCGTGGGGAAGCTATTACCCTCAACAACATCGGCAATGTCTACTCAGAATTGGGAGAAAAACAGAAAGCGCTAGAGTATTACAGCCAGTCGCTTCCCCTGAGTCGGGCAGTAGGTGATCGTGGTGGGGAAGCTAGCACCCTCACCAACATCGGCACTGTCTACACTGATTTGGGAGAAAAAAAGAAAGCGCTAGAGTATTACAGCCAGTCGCTTCCCCTGATTCGGGCAGTAGGCAATCGCAGTGTGGAAGCTACCACCCTCACCAGCATCGGGTTAGTCTACTCAGAATTGGGAGAAAAACAGAAAGCGCTAGAGTATTACAGCCAGTCGCTTCCCCTGAGTCGGGCAGTAGGTGATCGCTTTGGGGAAGCTAGCACCCTCACCAACATCGGCACTGTCTACGATGATTTGGGAGAAAAACAGAAAGCGCTAGAGTATTACAGCCAGTCGCTTCCCCTGAGACGGGCAACAGGCGATCGCGGCGGGGAAGCTGCCACCCTCAACAACATCGGCAATGTCTACTCAGATTTGGGAGAAAAACAGAAAGCGCTAGAGTATTACAGCCAGTCGCTTCCCCTATTGCGGACAGTAGGCAATCGCGGCGGGGAAGCTCGCACCCTCCACAACATCGGCTCTGTCTACGATGATTTGGGAGAAAAACAGAAAGCGCTAGAGTATTACAGCCAGTCGCTTCCCCTGACTCGGGCCGTGGGTGATCGCAGCGGGGAAGCTAGCACCCTCCACAACATCGGCTCTGTCTACGATGATTTGGGAGAAAAACAGAAAGCGCTAGAGTATTACAGCCAGTCGCTTCCCCTGACTCGGGCCGTGGGCGATCGCAGTGTGGAAGCTACCACCCTCACCAGCATCGGGTTAGTCTACTCAGATTTGGGAGAAAAACAGAAAGCGCTAGAGTATTACAGCCAGTCGCTTCCCCTGAGTCGGGCCGTGGGTGATCGCAGCGGGGAAGCTGGCACCCTCAACAACATCGGCTTAGTCTACTCAGATTTGGGAGAAAAACAGAAAGCGCTAGAGTATTACAGCCAGTCGCTTCCCCTGAGTCGGGCAGTAGGCTATCGCCGTGGGGAAGCTACTACCCTCAACAACATCGGCTTAGTCTACTCAGATTTGGGAGAAAAACAGAAAGCGCTAGAGTATTACAGCCAATCGCTTCCCCTATTTCGCGCAACAGGCGATCGCAGCGGGGAAGCTTACACCCTCAACAACATCGGCAATGTCTACAAGGATTTGGGAGAAAAACAGAAAGCGCTAGAGTATTACAGCCAGTCGCTTCCCCTGAGTCGGGCAGTAGGCTATCGCACTGGAGAAGCTCTCACCCTTTACAACATAGCTTCTACCAAACGCGACCAAAACAATCTTACCGAAGCCCTCAACGACATTGAATCCTCTCTCAAAATCATCGAAAACCTCCGCACCAAAATAGCCAGCCCCGAACTCCGGAGCTCATACTTTGCCACAGTACAGGATCACTACGAACTCTACATCGATTTGTTAATGCAATTGCACAAAACTAATCCTAAATCCGGTTATGATACAAAAGCCTTAGAAGCCAGCGAACGTTCCAGGGCCCGCAGTCTCCTCGAACTCCTCTTTGAAAGTAACGCCAGCATTCGCGAAGGCATTTCCCCCGATTTACTGCAACAAGAAAAGAGCCTGCAACAGCAACTCGATGCCATTGAAAAGCAGCGCATCGAAGCAATCAGCAGCCCCAATCCCAATCAAACTAAAATCGCTGAAATCGACAAACAGCGCCTATCACTTTTGCAACAATATCAGCAAATTCAAACCAATATTCGTACCGCCAGCCCCCGCTACGCCGCCCTCACCCAACCCCAACCTTTAACCCTGCCAGAAATTCAGAAACAGATTCTCGATGAAAACACTATTTTATTGCAGTATTCCCTCGGCAAAGACCGCAGTTATTTGTGGGTTGTGACATCAACAGGGCTAACCAGCTATGAATTACCAAAACAGGTTGACATTGAAACAGTAGCTAAGGAGTTCCTAGAGACAATAACTAGCCCAATCCAGAGAGAAATTCCCCAACAAGTTGCCCAAGCAGGTGCCAATCTGAGCCAATTAATTTTACAGCCAGCAGCAGCCCAATTAGGCAATAAACGATTATTAATTGTTCCCGACGGCGTGCTGCACTATACCCCTTTTCAAGCTTTAAATCTTGACAAAACCGCGGGAGAAAATACCCATGTTCCCTTAATTATCGAACATGAAATTATTACTTTGCCTTCTGCCTCAACTCTCGCGATTCTCAGGCAAAATTACGGAGATAGAAAACCGCCGGGCCGAACTTTAGCAATTTTAGCCGATCCGGTTTTCAGTCCAGACGATGAAAGAATTAAAGGAAAAATCACCCAAGCAACGACAGAAAAATTAGAAGCCAATAACCTCGGTTTAAATCAATCGCTTCGTGCTTCTAATCGGCAATGGCCGCCCGAACGCCTCCCATTTACCCGCCAAGAAGCCCAAACAATATCCAGCTTATTTCCCTCAGCTTCTAGCAGTCAAAAGATTGATTTTGATGCTAATCGCACTAGCGCCACCGACGGCAGCTTAGCTAATTATCAAATCGTTCACTTTGCCACCCACGGCCTTGCCAACAGCAAAAATCCCGAACTGTCAGGAATTGTGATGTCGATGGTAGATGACAAGGGCAATCTTGTCAATGGTTTTTTGCGCCTCACGGATATTTTCAACTTGAAACTGGCGGCAAATTTAGTGGTTTTAAGTGCTTGTCAATCGGGAAGGGGACAGAATGTTAAAGGCGAAGGAATGGTGGGATTAACGAGGGGTTTTATGTATGCGGGGGCGCAGCGGGTGGCGGTGAGTTTGTGGAATGTGGATGATGAAGGAACTGCTGTGTTAATGCAAAAGTTTTATCAAAAAATGGTGCAACAAAAGTTAGCGCCGGCTGCAGCTTTGAGGGCGGCACAGATCGAAATGATGCAGCAGGAAAAATGGAAATCTCCCTATTATTGGGCTGCTTTTACCTTGCAAGGCGAGTGGAAATGATATAATAGTTAGAGGTTCTCAGAGGTAAACCCCATGAAAATTACTCTCAAGCCTGAGCAGCAAAAATTCATAGAAGCACAAGTTACAAGTGGCAGATATCCTTCGGCGGAGGAGGTAATCGCAGCGGCATTAGAACTCCTAGCCGACAGCAGTGAGCCGACAGAGAGCAACAGCTATCAAAAATGGGTAGAAGAAACGCGACCAAAAGTATCAACAGGAATAGCTCAACTCGATCGCGGTGAAGGGATTGATGGAGAAATAGTCATAGCAAGATTGCAGGAAAAATTTCGCAAAATGCGGGAGAACTAAAGATGAGTCGCTACATTGTTTCTCCAGAAGCGAGTCGCGATTTAGATGAAATTTCGGATTACTTTGCAGCTAGAAATATTGAATCCGGAGAACAGTTTGTCGAGGAGTTCAATCGAAAGTGTCGCAATTTAATTAACTTTCCTAATATGGGTCGTAGTTACGAGGAACTAGCTGCTTCTGTGCGGGGGCTTCCTCTCATGGGTCACATTATTCTTTATCGGGCGATAGACAGTGGAATTGAAATTATCAGGGTGGTGAGGGGAGAACGGGATTTACCATCGCTATTTTCTGATGAGGATGAGTGATATCATTGGTGTCAACTTAACGTAAAACCTAGTCACAGACGGCTTTTGGCCATTAAACTTAGATCCCCCCTAGCCCCCCTTAAAAAGGGGGGGACAAGATTCTTCTCAAAGTCCCCCTTCTTAAGGGGGATTTAGGGGGATCTAGACTAAGCTAAAAGCGAGATTGATCAAGGGTTTGAGTCTTAAGTTGACACCTATGGGCAGTGCCGTGTCCTCTATATCATTCCGATGCAACCGGAAACGATATGACTAACAGTTAAAGTGTTTGCCAAATGTAAGGTGGGCTTAGGAACGGGCAAGATGCCCGTTCCACAACACATCAAATTTTTTGTGGGGAGTAGGGGTTGGGCGAACGGGCAAGATGCCCGTTCCACAAAAGAATGAGTTTTCTTGTGGGTTGGGCATCTTGCCCGCCCAGAAAAGGGTTTATCGCCCGCTAGCTAAAGCCTCCCGCAATTTGCGGCCCCGCGATTTATCCCGAAGTTCGGGAGTCGCCATCCGCAAGACCAAATCCAGCAACCAAGGCGCAATTCGGTGACACCAAACTGCTAGATGACTTTGCCATCCTACCAAGATTTCTGGCGCATCTTTCTGCAATCCCGCGACAAGTGCTAGGGCAACTTTTTCGGGAGTTGTGGGCACTACCCACCGGAATTGCTCCAAGTCTCGCACCATGTCGGTATCTGTTAGAGATGGCAGCAAAGCTGTGACTCGAACATTGTACTGAGTTAACTCGCTGCGTAAAGCTTGTGTGAATCCCAAAATGGCAAATTTGGTAGCAGAATAAGTCGCCATTGTGGGAGCGGCAATTTTGCCCATTAAGCTGGAAACATTGACGATTGTTCCCTCTTTTTGAGTCGCCATTCGCCGAGCTATCAAGCGGGTAATTGTGTAAGTTCCGAGCAAGTTTAAGGCGATTTCTTCCTCGATTAATGGCAGCGGGGAACGCAAGAAAGATGCTTGGTGGGCGACGCCTGCACAGTTGACTAGCAGGTGAATCGGGCCGCAATCTCGCCAAGCTTGGGCGATCGCAATATTCACCGCTACTGACTGAGTTAAATCCAAAGCTAACGGCACTACTTCTGTGCCCAAAACATCGATTTCCTCTGCCAGTTCAATTAATTGCTTGCGGTTGCGCGCCACAATCAACAAGCGTTTGACTCCTTGTCTCGCTAATGCCAGGGCGATCGATCGCCCAATTCCGCGCGAAGCTCCTGTAACAAGAGCTGTTTTTCCTTGAAGTTGCATAGATTAAACCTTTTGGTAGATGCTCACTGCGGCACGGAGTTATCAGTTGTGAGTTGTGAATTATTAGCTATGAGTTGGATGTTTTGGCGGTAACAACTCATAATTCATAATTTTGGGAAAGGCTATCTTGTTCCGATAGACCTCATTTACTTGTGGGGTTAACTCAAAACCAAAAACTGTTGAATCGCTAACGTGCGCGTGAGTTGAACTAAACTTTGGGTTTGCCAGAAATCAGTCAATTATCTGGTCATTTAACCTCATTCAAGCAGACAAACCTGAGATGGGCAAACCTAGTCGATAATCATGTCAAAGCGGGCTTTATTACCGCTTTTTCTTCAGTCTGCAGAGGCGGACTTTGCCTGTGTAGCCGCGAATTTATTCGCCGGGTATTGGTTTCCTTCAGTCTGCAGAGGCGGACTTTGCCTGTGTAGCCGCGAATTTATTCGCCGGGAATATTCACCGGGATTAGTTATTCGCCAGGGCTTAATTACCCTTCTTTTTTTAGTCCGCAGAGGCAGACGATATCCTGTGCAACCGCGACTTACAATCGCCGGGGATTGATGCGAATTGGCACAGGATAATTGAGCAATGCAGATTGTCAATTCCACACCTCCTAGATATGAGAATTTCCTATCTACACACACCTTAACAACTCGAAGTTAAAGCGGCAACAATTTTTAATAAATCTTCCGCAACACTTCTTTACAATTTTCTCATACGGCCGATTTCCAAGTGCCGTGAAAGCCCAAAGGTATGACACTGGGCAATTCTAGCTGACAAACAGGAGCGCGATCAAGCCCTTCGCTGTCAAATATCCAGACTTCGCTGCTGTCAGAATTGCCGTCATAAATAACTGTTACTATCCAACCTTTTTCCGAGGAAATATCTGGAACGTAGATGGGTTCAGCAGGATAGCGATTTTCGCCCAAGTCGGCAATTGTGAGATTGCGGCTTTGCGTGTCGAAACGGGCGATCGTACTAAAAACTTCCGCTACAATATCAACGTCAGGCCCATACATTGCCAGATAAATATATCGCGAGTCTTGCCCTATTTCTGAAGCAGGTACGATCGGAAATTCGCAAGGTTTATCCAACAATTCTTCTATTCCTGTCACTTTCCCCGTCTGCGGGTTGAGATGCGCTCGCCAAAGAGTGCCCTGGGCATCAGTGCGAGTGTCACCCGCCGCTACTTCTTTCAGTCGCTGATTAGTTTTAAAGTCAGGGAAGCGCACAAAATCAACCGCCACCGAACCATCTTCCTTTACAAAACCGTTAGCAAAATGCCACTGATACCAAGGTTCGGTTTCGCCGCGACTAACTAAAGAGAGAGTTTCCGAGTCAACAACTAATATCTGCGTTCCTAACTCCGGTTTCCATTCCAAAGAGTCGCTGTAACTGCTAATTCCAGCTAATACTGGCACAAAATTGAGTCGCAGCGGTGGCACAAAAAATATTAGATACTTTCCCGCCAAAACAAAATCGTGGATCAGGGGAATTCCATCTAAAGCAACAGTTGCTTGTTGCACAATTTTGCCTGTAGGATCGCTTTTATACAGATGCAACTTTGTACTGGCACCCGGTGTAGTTCCAAAGTTAAAAATATTGCCAGTAATGGGGTCGCGCTTGCAGTGAGCGGAATAAGAAGATCCACTCTCTAAACTGCCTAAATCCTCCGTTCCGCGAGTTTCCAGAGTTTGCAAATCGAGGCTGTGAGGCAAGCCGCCTTCCCACAAAGCTAAAAGGCGATCGGGCAAAGCTAAAACTGAAGTATTAGCAGCATTTTTAACAGATTTAGTCCACCGCAACCACGCTGGGCCCGGTGCTGTCATGCCATAATTACTGTAGAGAAATTTATCAGCTTTTTCCTCAGCTTGATATCCCGCTGTCTGCACGTAGCGATAAACAGCAGCAGCACCGACATCGGTAAAATGTACAGCCAAAATTGCACCATCGCCATCAAACCAGTGTCCCGCATTCATGCCACCGCGTTGCAAACGTGCGGGCCCGTTACGGTAGAGAGTGCCGCGAAATCCTGCGGGAATTTTACCGCTTTTAACCAATAGCTGAGTCAGCGGAAACTCCGCAGCAGGACGGGCTAAAGCTTGAGCCCAAGATTTTTTAGCTGATATCTTAGTGTCGGTTTTCATTGTAAACTCGCAATTTTAAACTGATATGGCAGAGATTTTGCTATACAATTATAGCAAAAATCACCTAACAGCTATGACTCTCCGCCGCCGCGCTCTGCTCACAACTTTTGGGCTGACTGCTATTGGTACTCAGCTTTTGCCGCTCGCCCAAACAAACCTATCTCCCACAAGTGCGATCGATAAGCCGCGCCGCCTGCAAATCGGCGACACAGTAGCTTTAATCAATCCTGCTGCTTTCAACTACAAAAAAGAAATCGAGGATTTTTTTAAAGTTATGGAAAAGCTGGGATTAAAAGTTAAATTGGGAGAGCATTTTTACGACCGCTACGGCTATTTAGCAGGCAAGGATGCCGATCGCGCCGCCGATGTCAACGCAGCCTTTGCCGATGACTCAGTGCGAGCTATTTTTACCGGGATGGGCGGCTGGGGCTGTGGTCGGATATTGCCACTCCTGGATTACAATATTATCGGCAACAACCCCAAAATCATTATGGGATTCAGCGATATTACCGCACTGTTATTGGCGATTTATGCTAAAACTAATAGAGTTACTTTTCACGGCCCTTTAGGTGCGTCAACTTGGAGCCCCTTTACAGTAGATTACGTCAAAAAAGTTTTGTTTGAGGGAGGTTCTGTGACGATGCACAACTCCAAAAGCGTGCAAGTTCAAACAATCGGGCGCGGCACAGCTAGGGGAAAACTAATCGGCGGCAATTTATCAGTAATCGCAGCTATGGTGGGTTCTACATATTTACCGCCGTGGGAAAACAGTATTTTGTTTGTCGAGGAAGTGGGCGAAGAAGTTTATCGCATCGATAGAATGTTGACGCAGCTCAAATTAGCGGGCATTCTTGATAAAATATCCGGTTTTATTTTCGGACAGTGTACCAAGTGCGAAGCTGAAAAACCCCAAGAGTCCCTAACCTTACCTCAAGTCTTGTCCGACCACATTCGCCCTTTGAAGATTCCCGCGTGGTATGGTTCAATGGTGGGACACATCCGGGAACAGTTCACTTTGCCGATCGGTCAAGAAGTCGAAATCGACGCTGACTCTGGTACAATTAAATTGTTAGAATCCGCTGTCAGCTAAATCTTAAATTATTCTCGATATTCGCTCGGCTCTTCCTCCGGTTCTGCATGACCGCGCAGAGCCTGGTAATGAAAAAATTAAACATACAATTAGGACGATCGTGAAAAACCGACAATTCATCAAACCGCTAGCAGCAATTATCTTAGCAATAATTTGCCTTTTGCCGCTCAATGCCTGTGCAGCAGCAAGTAAAACCGCAAATGGCGACCCAATTTATCAGCAGCGAACTGTCCACAATCCCGACGGAATCGGCAAATTTTACATGGGTCGAGAAATTGCCCAAGTCATGGGATATCAAGGCGCTAGTTGGCTAGAAAGACCGTCTCGCGGCATGGAAGAAAAATCAGCTCGATTAGTCAACAATCTCGATTTAAAACCAACCGATATTGTAGCAGACATTGGAGCGGGAACGGGATATTTTAGCTTTCGCATCGCTCCCTTAGTTCCAGAAGGAAAGGTTTTGGCAGTTGACGTGCAGCCGGAAATGATTAATTTTATTAAATTGAATAAACAAGAAAAAAATATTGCTAACGTTGAGCCAGTTTTGGGCACTACCGACAATCCCAATTTGCCTGAAAACAGCGTAGATTTAGTTGTGATGGTCGATGCTTATCACGAATTGGCATATCCCAGAGAAATGATGCAAGGAATTGTGAAAGCACTCAAACCGGGAGGCCGCACGGTATCGATCGAGTATCGCGGGGAAAACCCGATGATTCCCATTAAAGGTTTGCACAAAATGACGCAGAAGCAGGTGAAAAAAGAAATGGCAGCCGTCGGTTTAGTATGGAAAGAGACAAAAGATATGTTACCTCAACAGCATTTGATGGTGTTTGAGAAACAATCTCAAATTTAGCAGGCAAACAGAGCGATTATATAGCATTTTTAAGCATTTTTGTCAATGTACAAAAGACGTATTTTTTAGGCGTGCGGGCGATCGGTCAAAAATTCTAAGCCTTAAGTAACCCTTAAGAGAGACATTTTACTAAAAATACCATTTACAATTAAAAATTGATAACCCAGAGGCGCTTCCTTCATTTTTCAAGCGAAGAAGTGTCGCTATTAAGAAGTACCAGCGTGAACATTCCAAGTTCCATCCTCACCATGCTCGCCGGCATCGGAGTGACTCTGATCAGTCTCTGGTACGGGCAGAATCACGGTTTGATGCCGATCGCCGCCTCTGACGAAGCATCCCAGATAGACGGACTCTTCAATACAATGATGACCATTTCCACTGGACTATTTATCATGGTCCAAGGAATTCTCATTGTTGCTGCAATTAAATATCGTCGCCGTCAAGGAGACAACACAGACGGGCCGCCTTGGCATGACAACTTTCCCTTAGAAATTCTTTGGACAGCCGTGCCGGCAGTGATTATTTTAGGAATCGGAGTCTACAGTTTTGAGATTTACAACTCAATGGGAGGCCTCGATCCGATGGGCAATCACGACCACGGAACCATGCAAGCGCACTCTAAAATGCGGGGAAGTGCGATCGCAGCCACACTCTCAGATACACCCCAAAACGCCCCTCAAATTCCGTCTCCAAAACTCTATGCTTTAGGCGTAGGCGCTTCCCCCGAAAATGAAGACAAACCAGCAGACTTAGTTGTAAATGTCACAGGTTTGCAGTACGCCTGGATTTTTAGCTATCCAGAAAGCGGCGTTAGTTCTGGCGAACTGCATATGCCACTCAACCGCGACGTACAGCTAAATATCTCAGCTCAAGACGTGCTGCACGCATTTTGGCTGCCGGAATTTCGCCTCAAACAAGATGCAATTCCCGGGCGGCCGAGCGAACTGAGATTTACACCAACTAAAACTGGCGAATACCGGGTTGTTTGTGCTGAATTGTGCGGCGCTTATCACGGAGCGATGAAAGCTGTAGCAGTCGTTCACACGCCAGAAGAATTCGACGGTTGGCTGCAAAGCCAGCAAGTTGCTAGCAGTCAAAACTTAGAGCAAGCAGTTGCAGTCAATCCTGGGGAATTGTCCGACGGTGAATTTTTGGCTCCCTACGTCAGGGAAATAAAAATTAACTCCGAAACCCTAGAACAACTTCACCCAACTCATCACTAAAAATAGTCATTAGTTGCTGGCACTGGGTTTTTTATCCTTAGCTAATAACTAATGACTAATAACTAATGACTAATAACTATGACACAAGCACAGTTCCAAGAAAGTGCCAACACTGAGGCTCGCGGAACAGCGCCCGCCGATAGACATTGGCGCGACTACTTCACTTTTAATACCGACCACAAAGTCATCGGTATTCAATACCTAGTCACAACATTTATTTTCTATCTAATCGGCGGCGTGATGGCAACTTTGGTGCGAACAGAACTCGCCACCCCCGACTCCGATTTTGTCCCCCCCGAACTCTACAACAGTTTATTTACTGTTCACGCGACGGTGATGATCTTCCTGTGGATCGTACCCGCCGGAGCCGGATTTGCTAACTTTTTGATCCCCTTAATGATTGGGGCAAAAGACATGGCATTTCCCAGGCTGAATGCGATCGCCTTTTGGCTGATTCCCGTAGGCGGCTTGTTGCTCTTGAGCAGTTTTTTGGTAGGAGCTCCACAGGCGGGTTGGACTTCCTATCCGCCTTTGAGCTTAGTTACTGCTCAAGCGGGGGAAGAAATTTGGATTCTCAGCGTTTTGATTCTGGGAACTTCTTCGATTTTGGGGGCGGTGAATTTTGCCGTTACCATCTTTACCATGCGGGTTCCGAGCATGGGTCTCAATGATATGCCTTTGTTTTGCTGGGCGATGATTGCGACTTCAGCGCTGACTTTGATTGCTACTCCAGTGTTAGCCGCAGCTTTGATTTTGCTGTCGTTTGACTTGTTAGCGGGGACGGCATTTTTTAACCCGACCGGCAACGGCGATCCCATCGTCTACCAGCATTTATTCTGGTTTTATTCGCACCCGGCAGTTTACATTATGATTATGCCCTTTTTCGGGGTGATATCAGAAGTTTTGCCGGTGCATTCCCGCAAGCCAATTTTTGGTTATTTGGCGATCGCATATTCCAGTCTCGCTATCAGCTTTTTGGGCTTGATCGTGTGGGCACACCATATGTTTACCAGCGGCACTCCCGGCTGGCTGCGGATGTTTTTTATGATCACGACTATGATCATCGCCGTACCAACTGGGATTAAAATATTTAGCTGGTTGGCAACTATTTGGGGAGGCAAACTCCGGCTTGTCAGCGCCATGCTATTTGGGATGGGTTTTATCTCAACATTTGTGCTCGGCGGCATCACCGGGATCATGGTAGCTTCCGTACCTTTTGACATTCACGTTCACGACACTTATTTTGTCGTCGCTCACCTACACTACGTGCTGTTTGGCGGCTCAGTGTTTGGAATTTACGCTGCTTTTTACCACTGGTTCCCCAAAATGACGGGGCGGATGATTAATGAATTTTGGGGTAGAGTTCACTTTGTTTTAACTTATGTTGGCTTTACTGTAACTTTCTTGCCGATGCACGCTTTGGGTATGCAAGGAATGCCTCGGCGGGTGGCAATGTACGACCCGAAATTTACCACAATTAATGTCATTTGTACTGTCGGTGCTTATATGCTGGCAGTCTCTACAATCCCGTTTATCATTAATGTGATTTGGAGCTGGAGATATGGCCCGAAAGCAGGTGACAATCCTTGGCAAGCTTTGAGTTTGGAATGGATGACGACTTCGCCGCCCCCGATCGAAAATTTTGAAGGAGTGCCAGTATTGGCAACGGGGCCTTACGATTACGGCATGGAAAAAATTCAGAATACAGGGGAACGTCTCAGGCTCAAGCTGAGGGAAAATGCCACCCGCAACGCCCAGAAACAGGGTATTCCTATTGCGGAGGCTCAAGCTTCAACTTTCTTTGGGGGTACTGCAACTTTGGTGGCTCCTGAATCAGAGGTAAATATTGATTCTCCTGCTGATGAAAGTCAAGATGGCGAATAGTTATTAGTCATCAGGCATTAGTCATTGGGCATTGTTGACTGTTGACCCTTCGACTACGCTCAGGGCGACGCTGTTGACTGTTAACTAATGACTAATGACTAATGCCAACAGCCCACTGACAACTGACAACTGACTTCTTCATTACCAATTTATTATGCAAATTCCAGCGATCGATCCGGCAAAAACAGCCCTGAATTACCACCACGAGGCCGAGGTAGAAGCACACGGTGTAGAGCATCCCGACCACCGAATGTTAGGTGTAATTGTCTTCCTGTGCGCTGAAGGCATGATATTTTTCGGTATGTTTGCCGCCTATTTGATTTATCGGGCGATGGCCCCCGCGTGGCCTCCTGAAGGTACGCCCGAGCGCGAGTTATTGCTGCCGGGAATCAATACGATAATTCTGATTGCTAGCAGTTTTGTGATTCACAATGCGGATACTGCAATCAAAAAAAATGATGCTGTAGGAATGCGGAATTGGCTGCTCGTAACTATTGCTATGGGCGCAGTTTTCTTGTTCGGTCAGGTTTACGAATACGCTCATTTAGAGTTTGGCTTGACGACGAATTTGTATGCCAGTTGCTTTTACGTTTTGACTGCTTTTCACGGCTTGCACGTTACGTTGGGAGTGCTGCTGATGGTGGCGGTGGTGTGGCGATCGCGCGCGCAAGGTCACTATTCTAGCGAGCACCACTTCGGAATCGAAGCGACTGAGATTTACTGGCACTTTGTGGATGTGATTTGGATTGTTTTGTTTTTGCTGCTGTATATTTTGTGATCCCAGAGGCTTTTCGACCTCTGCCACACGAGATTTGTATGACCCCCAACAGGGGGTTTTTTTATTGTTTGGAGAGTGCGATCGACCTTTATTCACCCTCTCCAAGCCGATCGCGCTAAACTAAAAGTAGCAATTCTCCTATCCAGCAGCATTGAGAAAATTATGCAGTGCGAATTGTGCGATCGACAAATGGAAGCATTAACCGCCCATCACCTCACCCCCAAACAAAACACCAAGCGGAAAAACGAAGACCCAAGCCCGACAATCGACATTTGCTCAGCCTGTCACCGCCAGA
Organism: Microcoleus sp. B3-A4; assembly: GCF_036705385.1. Taxonomy (NCBI): domain Bacteria; kingdom Bacillati; phylum Cyanobacteriota; class Cyanophyceae; order Oscillatoriales; family Microcoleaceae; genus Microcoleus; species Microcoleus sp. B3-A4. The sequence continues at coordinate 52,071 of NZ_JAUBUI010000041.1, forward strand.
TTCACTCTCTATTTGACAACAAACACCTCGCCCAAGAGCTCAACACCCTGGAAAAGCTCAAAAATGACCCTGAACTCCAGAAATTTGTCTCTTGGATTAAGAAACAAAAAACCGACAAACGCATTCAAGTACGCAGCAAAAAAGCTTGATCGCAGGCAGGGCCACAACTCATATATATAGTCCAATGGCACTGAAAAAGTCTCAATCACGCCCTCCGTTTAGATTTCAAGACAGAGCGAGGTTCCTGCATTCGAG